>JAIWHJ010000009.1:0-14396 GCA_048629695.1 Promethearchaeota archaeon | reverse complement strand
GTATAAGTGCCTTAAAACACGGGGCACCGCAGGCGTCACATATGAGCGCGGAGTTTTTCTGCCACAAAAAACAAGAAAATTACCACTAAGGCACTAAATCCCTATTACGCCAAGCAAAAAAATTACGTGGACAGGAGAACGAAAAAAAAAGGGTTTCAGCCAAAAAGCTGAAACCCTTGATTTTACTGGCGCGCCCGGCAGGATTCGAACCTGCAACCTACGAATTCGTAGTCCGGCACTCTATCCGTTGAGCTACGGGCGCTTTTGAATTATGGATGTTTTATAACGTAAATCCCGGAATTCATCAACTGATTCTTAATGAAATAAATTCGGATCAGAATATTCCGCCAATTATCTCGCCGCAGAAGCTGCAGGCGCCGTTATCAAGGTTTACGGCATTGATTCGGTAGCCGGTTCGGTGTATAACAACCTTTTTACAGCTCGGGCAATAGGTGTCTTCGCCGCCTTGGCCCGGAATATTTCCCGCATAGACATATTTCAGACCTGCATCCAGTCCGATCTCACGCGCCCGGAACAGGCCGGCCACTGATGTCGGCGGATGGTCGGTCATTTTATAGGTAGGATAGTATCCGGTTACATGCCATGGAATACCGGAATCAATACCCATAATAAAATCAGCAATACTTTTAAGTTCCTTGTCTGAATCATTCCATCCGGGGATGACAAGGGTCGTTACTTCCACCCACACTCCCAGTTCCTTCATAAGGTTTATAGTTTCCAGGACAGGGGCAAGCCTTGCTCCGCATACATCATGATAAAATTTTTCACTGAATGCTTTTAAGTCAATATTGTTTGCATCAAGATAAGGAGCGATTTTTCTTACAGCCTCGGGACTTGTATAGCCGTTACTGACAAATACGTTTTTTATTCCAGCTGCATTTGCCAGTTCAGAGGTCTCATATGCAAATTCAAAAAAAATCGTGGGTTCAACATAAGTGTAGCTGATGCTTTGACAATTCTGCTGTGCGGCAGCGGTCACGACTGATTCCGGCGAACGGATCATCCCTGGAATTTTACCTGAATGTATATACGGATACTGTGATATCTCGTAATTCTGGCAGTGCAGGCATTTAAAATTGCAACCCACGGTGGCAATGGAATATGAAAGCGACCCCGGTTTCAGGTGAAAAATCGGCTTTTTCTCGATCGGGTCTACATTTTCGCTGATGATCCGGCCATATACCAGGCTTAAAAGTTTTCCTCCCTGGTTTTCCCTCACACGGCATCGTCCCCGGCTGCCATCCTTTATCAAGCAGTGATGATTGCACAAATGACACTGAACGAGATGTTTTGTCTGGTCTGTCACCTCATAAAAATCAGCTTCCTTCATAACAAATCTCCTGAAAAAAAATAATCATGGCTGTTTCCAACAGGTTTGCAGTGATGATGTGTAACGGCTGAACCTGTAAGGTTCAATTAAGGGACGGGGACGAAATAAATTTTTAATATATTTTAAAAATTAAAGTTTCTGAAAAAAATGCCGACAGATAACATTATAAGCTGAAAATTGCCGATCTTTCACCCGGAAATAATTTCAAATAGTGACCAGCAGTAACCGATCACAGGGTAGAAAAGCCCTGCCGGATCGCAAACCCCTTGCCCTGTAAGCGTTCAACAGAAAACCAGACAAGAAGGAGGCTTCCAAAATGATCTCCGGAGTATACTCAGCGCTGACCGGATTAAACGCTTTTCAAAAAAAGGCCGAGTCCTCGGCAAATAACACGGCAAACATCAATACGGATGGATACAAAAAAACCAGGGTGACTCTTGAGGACACAAAACCTCAGGGAGTGAAGCCGAATGTGGAGAGAATCGAGACTCCTGGGCCGCTTGTCTACGAACAGACATCTGAAGGTAAGACCCTGGTAGAAAAATCCAATGTTGACCTTTCCTACGAAATCCCCAACATGATGTTGAGCAGACGCTTCTACCAGGCCAATATTAAAACAATTCAAATTCAAGATGAGATGCTGGGCAGCCTTCTTGATATTAAAAGTTAGGTCGTTTTATCATCAAAGGTGATCCTCCCCCCAACAACTGTAAGTACCGCCCTGCCCTTCAATTCGCGATCAAAAAACGGAGAATTTTTGCTTTTTGATACTACTTTGTCCTTGGTGTATACAAACTCCTGGTCCGGATCTATGACCGTAATATCAGCGCTGGAACCGGGGTTTAAAGAACCGCCTTCAACACCCAGAATCCGGGCCGGATTAACGGATAAAAGTTCTACCAGCCTCGCGACGTTGAATATTTCATCCCTTACCAAGGCAAGAGCCAGCGGTATCGCAGTTTCCAGTCCAATTATGCCGTTTGCGGCAAATTCGAACTCCACGTCTTTTTCAAAATCGCTGTGCGGAGCATGATCAGTTGCAATTGCATCAATTGTTCCGTCCCTGAGTCCTTCCCGGATTGCCTCCACATCATCGCCTGTTCTCAAGGGCGGGTTCATTTTTGCCCTGGTGTTGTAACCTTTTACGGCATCCTCGGTAAGCGTGAAATAATGAGGCGCCGTCTCTGCAGTCACAGGGCAGCCTCTTGCCTTGGCTCTTCGTATCAGGCTCACCGACTCCCTGGTGCTCACGTGGGCAATATGAACCGGACGATTTGTAAATTCAGCTAAAGAGAGGTCGCGATAAATCATCACCTCCTCGGCGGATTTCGGAATACCTCGCAGACCCATTTCCGTGGAAACAAGGCCTTCATTCATGACGCCGTTCCGACTTAAATCAAGCTCTTCCGAATGTGATATAAGCAGGAGGTTATGGTCGGCACAGTATTCAAGCGCCCTCCTCATTAACTGACCGTCACTGACGGGATGCCCATCATCAGAGACTGCAACAGCGCCTGCTGCTCTCATTTCGCCGAATTCAGCAAGGGTCTCTCCCTTTCCGCCTTTGCTGATCGAGCCCACGGGATAAACCCGGCAATAACCGATCCGCGCCCTGGCCTTGATAAATGAAGTCACTGCCTCACAATCATTCACGGGAGTTGTGTTCGGCATGCAGGCCACTGCGCAAAAACCTCCTGCCACAGCCGCTTTTGTGCCGCTTTCAATAGTCTCCTTATACTCTTCGCCGGGTTCCCTCAGATGCACGTGCATGTCAATAAAACCCGGCAGAATCCATTTGCCGTCAAGATCGACAGTGCGCGTATCGTCAGGCGCTGTGAATGATTCCCGGTCAGACGGCCTCACCCATGAAATCCTTCCATTCTCAACAAGGAGGTCGCCTTTCATATCCAGCCCGTTCACAGGATCAATGATTCTGCCGTTTTCAAGAAACAGAGGCGCGTCAAAAGATGCATCATGGCCTCTCATTTTCTGAAAACCCGTCATGGGAGCCATGCCGGTCATCATTAATCACCTCCCAGGATCAAATATAATAATGCCATTCTAACGGCAACACCATTGGTCACCTGGTCAAGAATCACGGAACGTGATCCGTCCGCAAGGTCGGAATCCAATTCCACTCCACGATTCATCGGCCCGGGATGCATGATCATCGCATCAGGTTTAGCCGCTCCGATATTGTGCCTGGTGATACCAAAATACGTGGAATACTCTCTGAACGAAGGGACCAGAGGATCTTTCTGCCGTTCTTTTTGAATTCTCAAAGCCATCACCACGTCCACGCCGTCAATCGCCTCCTCGACCGAACTGCAGACCTCTGCCCCCATGTCTTCAATCCCAATCGGAATCATGGTGGAAGGGCCGCACACCCTGACCTTTGCGCCCATTTTTGAAAATCCGATAATATTGGAATGTGCAACCCGGCTGTGGCTGATGTCGCCCACAATCGCAAGAGTCAGACCTTCAATTTTTCCTTTTTTTTCCCTGACCGTCATCATGTCCAATAAACACTGACTGGGATGTTCGTGTATCCCGTCCCCGGCATTTATAACCGAGGCATCAATATGATCCGCAAGCATTTGAGGGGCGCCTGCGCAGGAATGACGGATTATGATTACGTCCGGATTCATGGCCATGAGATTTCTGGCCGTGTCGATCAGGGTTTCCCCTTTCCGGATGGAACTTGTTGAGGCTGAGATGCTAAAAGTGTCGGCGCTCATCCGTTTTGCGGCAATTTCAAAGGATATACGGGTTCTGGTGCTTGGCTCAAAAAAAAAGTTGACTATGGTTTTACCGCGGAGTGTGGGCACCTTTTTAATGGAACGTTCCGATATCTCTTTCAGTGACTCGGCAGTTTGGAGAATCAGACAGATATCAGCTTTGGAGAGATCCTCCATGCTGAGAATGTGCTTGTGGTCAAAATGTTGCTTGGCTGCCATTGCATTCCTTTCAGTGAATCATGTCACCGATACGGTTCCACCGCACTGAAAAATCTTCCCGGTTCCATGACCAATACATAATAAAGGCCTTGCCCTTGACCGCGTCCATGTCCACAAATTTCCAGAACCGGCTGTCGTGACTGTTGTCCCTGTTGTCTCCCATCACAAACAACGAGTTTTCAGGGACGATTATAGGGCCTAAGTTATCACGCGGCTGAAAATCTCCGCTTATGATTTTCGAGTCAAGATGAATTGCGTTCTTAACTTCAAATAACTTTCCGTTTACATATACACGCTTATCCAGTATCTCGATCCGGTCTCCGGCAACGCCTATTACTCTTTTGATGAAATCCTGCTTTGGATTGACCGGATATTTAAACACTATTACATCATTTCGTTCAGGCTCACCGATTGAGATCAATGTATTTCTGGTAATTGGATTCTTGATGCCGTAGATGAACTTGTTGACAAGAATGTGGTCGCCGATCAAAAGCGTGGGAATCATGGAACCGGATGGAATCTTAAATGCCTGTACCACGAACGTTCTGATAAACAGGGCCACAATCAAAGCAATGAATATAGCCTCGATTGATTCCCTTAAGGTAGATATGCGCTTGGATTCCTGCTGGTTGGATGACACCTGACTATCTCCTTTAATTAATGCGTTTTCTAAGATGGCTGTATAGTCTGAGACACAGACTACCGGAAAATTAAACTAAAACAGCAAAAAACTCAAGAACGTTTTTACCTCAAAATTACGTTTTATGAATTTCAAAAACAATTTCGATTCACGAAAATCTTGTCTATTTTTTTGTGAAATATCGGAGGGTTCGGAGAGTAAGAAAAAAAATATTCTTGACATCTTCTATTTTTTAATATTTTCTATATAATATATGGTATTATAAAAATAATCTTTACTATAATCTCCGCAGAATGACGCTTAAAGGGCTATTACATTATGGGCCGTTTTAAACTTCCATTTCTAAAAAAGCAGAAACTTTCAATAGGCCTTGATATCGGTTCGCATTCAATCAAGATGTGCGAAATGTCCGAGACCGACAGCGGCCGCAAACTTGTAAGCCTTGGAAGCTCTGTTCTGCCACCTGACACCGTCAGAGACGGTGTCCTCCAGGAACCTGCCGCTGTAGCCGAAGCGATATCATCTCTTGTCGAAAACCTCCGGGTAAAGGGCAAGAAGATTGCCATCTCGATTTCCGGATACTCGGTCATTGTCAAGAAGATCAATCTTGCGGTCATGACCCAGGAGGAAATGGAATCCCACATCCAATCTGAAGCCGAACAGTATATCCCCTTTGATATCGATGACGTTTACCTCGATTTCCAGGATTTAAAAACCAATACGGAAAATGAAGACCGAACTGAAGTGATGCTTGTTGCCGCAAAAAAAGAAGTGGTTGACGAGTATCTGTCCCTGCTCGATTCCGTGGGCTTAAAGACAGTGATCGTTGATGTCGATGCCTTTGCATTGGAAAACGCCTATGATGCCAACTTCAGCCTTGACGAAAACGTGACCCTTATAGACATCGGGGCATCGAAGATGAATATCAACATTATTTCATCGGGAACTTCCATCCTGGCACGGGACGTTGTTCTTGGAAGCCGGCAGGTTACGGAACAAATCCAGTCCACCTTTGATATATCGTATGAAGATGCCGAGGCCCTGAAGATCGGACTGGTTTTACCAGGAGACAAGCAGGAGAGACTGGAAGAAATTTTTGTCAACGCATGTACACAGTGGATCACCGAGATAAAGCGAGCCCTGGATTTTTATTTCTCCAATTACCCTGATGAAAGCATCGGCAAACTGATCTTGAGCGGCGGAGGCGCCAGAATAAACGGTCTGGCCCAGTTTTTCCAACAGGAAACAGGGATACCTGTTGAAATCTTTAATCCTTTTTTCAAGGCATCGACTGACAGTAGTGCAATCGATCCTGACTACCTGGCGCAAATTGCCCCTGAAATGGCAATATGTGCCGGACTGGCTACAAGACCGGTTGCCCTATAATCATCTGTAACGTTCACAGGTGCGAGGATGGAAAATAGCATGGCTTTTTTTTAACCGACGAGCAAAGCAGCCATGCAGGAATTGTGCAACCCTTTTGTCAAATGGCCATTAAATGGTTACTAATCGCGTATGATCCAGATAAACCTCTTTCCAGTAAAGAAAATAAAAAAGCGGATCAAGGCCCGCAACGAGGTCATGGGCTTTGTACTCATGCTGGCGCTTCTTGGCGTTGTTTTGGGCGGACACACGTGGACAATGGCCCAAACCGCAGACAAAATCAACTGCCAGATCAAAAAATTTGAAAAAAAGAAGGCCGATAACCAGCACATTCTGAACCAGATAAAAGAATTAAAACAGGCCAAACTTAATCTGGAAATTAAACTCGATGTAATAGAGAAACTCAAAATAAATTCCCAGGTCACGGTACGGGTTTTGGATGAAATAGCCAAAAGCACACCGGCCAAGCGGGTGTGGTTGAAAAGCCTGCAGCAGTCGTCAAGCCACTTGCAGATCAGCGGCGTGGCGCTGGATAATGCCACCATTGCCGCATACATGAAAAAATTGACTGCGTCGCCATTTTTTGCAAGCGCTGACCTCAAGACAACATCACAAATGGTAGTTGCAGGCAAAAAATTAAAATCATTTTCAATGGCGTTGGTTGTTACAGCACCTGGACTGTAAAGGTTCAGAGTAATCGTTCACAGGGACCCTCTCTGAAGGGTTACGGTTCAACTGTTCAAGGACAAAATTTTGAAGAGTGAACCTTAAAACCCAGACCGACAAGAGTGTTTTTTAATTTCTTTTACAACAAAGCAACAATTAGTGCGGGAAAGCTTTGAAGAAAAAAATATCCCTAGCCCTAGATAAACTGAAGGCCGCCTTTGACTCCTTTCTGGAGACAAAGATCATCACTCTTCCGGTCAAACATAAATACGGAATAGTTGCCGTGGCCCTTATAATTCCCCTGGTAGCCTATTATTTTCTGCTTTTCACGCCCAAGAGCAAAGAAATCAAAAAGCTGAAAAAGAATCGAACCAAGCTTGAGGCGGAAGTCAGGCAAATCGAGGCAACCGTGGCCAAACTCGACAAACACAAAGAAGAACTTAAGGTCACACGGGAACGATTCAAACGGGCATCGCTCCTTCTGCCTCAGCAAAAGGAGATTCCCTCGCTTCTGACCAATATTTCAAGCGAGGGTACCAACGCAGGCCTTGATTTTATCTCATTTACACCAAAGGGAGAAGCCCGTAAAGAATTCTACGCGGATATCCCGATAAATATTCAGGTCAAGGGGCCATATCACAATGTGGGAACTTTTCTTGACCATGTCAGCAAGCTGCCTCGTATTGTCTCGGTTTCAAGTCTCAGCATGGGAGGACCGAAAATGGTTGAAGGAGAAATGCTTCTTAATACCAATATTAATCTGGTCACATACAGGTTCTTAGAGCTAACTGATGAGAAAAAATAGGATTGATTGGTTAGTTGGTTGGTTGGTTAGTTGAGAAACAAACACTAATTCAACCAACCAACTAAACCAAAAATAATATGAGTTATTTTAAATCAAAATTTATAAGGCATGGGTTAACGTCTTGCCTTTTCATATTGACCTGCGTCTCATTGATCCTGTTCACCTCCTTAACCACTGTTGCCATGCCTGAGCAGAAACTGCAACCCGACGCGGCCGCGCTCCTTAAGGATAATCAGACAAGCGAGAATTCCGAGACCCCGGAGTTCCTTCTTTTTGACAGTAAAGATACCTTTGTTTATGAAAGAGAGGGCCGCTCAGATCCCTTTGTACCCTTTGTAAAAGCAAAGGTGAGGGCAACAATCAGACCGGTTGTTGAGGAAGAACTGACCGGAATGCGAAAATTCGAACCCGGCCAGTTGAACCTGGTGGCCATTGCCTTTAGCGGGCAGGACCCTTTTGCCATGGTTCAGGACCCTACCCAAAAAGGATATATATTGCGCCAGGGGATGAAAATCGGTCGTTCCGGCGTTGTTGATGAAATTGTTTCCAATGTTGTCATTATCAAGCAGGAATTCATAACTCCGACCGGGAAAAAGCGACATAAAATACTGGAAATGGTGTTAAGAAAAGAGGGGGAAGAAAAATTATGACCCTAAAAATTCACACCCTGACATTGCTGATATTTTCAATTGCCTTTTTCTTCACCCCGGCAACTGAGATAAATGCGTCTCTAGGAGACAACCCGGCAGGGAAAATAGAATCTACAGGTCAGGCAAGGGTTGTTGCAGAGGATTCAGGATCAACGGAAAAGCCGAAAACCGCGTATACGATTTCCAATGTGCGGTTTATAGAAAAGCCGGATCATTATCTCTTGAGCATCCATGGAGATTCCTCCCCTACCTACACAATGTATGAGATGTTTGACCCGCTGCGCGTGATCCTGGATATCGCCGATGCATCCCTTGGAGAAACCGTGAATCTCCCGCTGGACATGAAACAAGGGCCGATTTCCCTGGTACAGGGCCGGGTCATGGACAACCTGGAACCTCTGATCACGAGAATCGAGATCTTTCTTGTAAATGATCAGGAATATCAGGTCGAAAGGGACGAGAATAATATTATAGTGAAATTTTCGGCTGCAACCGCGGCTTTGCAACAGGAAGAGGAACAACCTGAAACAGGGCCGGAAGTTATAGCCCCGCCGGAAGTAAAGGCACCGCCGGTCGTTAAAACAAAAGCCTTTGCCGAACCTGTCGAACCTGCTGAACCCGCCGATGTTCATGCCACAGTGATTAATGATATTGAAATAACTGCTTCTCCAGGGGAGACCAGTGTGTATATCAAGGCAGACGGACCTATCAGTAACTACAAGTGGGCCGGCCTGCCGAAGACGGAAGTGCGGCCGGACCGAATGTACATCGACATCCACGGGGTGAAGGCCCAGGGCATACATCCAATACAAGAAATCGGAACAGCAGTATCCAAAATCAGGACAGCCCGCCGTGGCGACGGTGTGCGCATTGTTTTTGATTCCGGCCTTGAAGAACTCTTTGAATACGACATCTCTTCCCGGCCCGACGGCCTGCTGGTGACAATTTCGGGATCAGCTCCTGTTTTTGTTTCCAAAATTGATTCCGACCCGGAAATCAAACCTGTTACTGCCTCAAAATCTGCGGTAATTGCAAAAGTCACGCAGCAGTCCCCTGCTAAGGAAATTCAAAAGCCGGAGATTGTGGAACCGGCCCATGCCGCGACCGCCTCGCTTCCGGTCAGGCCCGTTTATGACGCCTTTACAGAGGCAGGCTTTACCAAACAGAGGATAACCGTAGATTTTTTCAAGATTGATCTTCATAATGTTTTCAGACTGTTCGGGGAGATCAGCGGCTTAAACATGATTGTAGCCCAGGAAGTAGGCGGCACACTGACCCTTGCCCTGGATGACGTGCCGTGGGATTTTGCGCTTGATATTATCCTCAACTTAAAAGATCTGGAAAAAGAAGAACGTTTCAATACCATTGTCATCTCGCCCAAGAATAAAAGTTTTTCCTGGCCTAAATCTCCTGTACAAGCGCTCTCCATCCAGGAGGGCAAAGGTGTAAAAACTTCATTAGAGAACATCACGGTAACGAGGCAGAAGGAAACACCTCCCAATATCATAGCCGCAAAAAAACTGATTCATCAGGCAAAGAGCCTGGATAGGAAGAAAGATTTTAACAAGGCCCTGGAATTTTACGAACAGGCCTTTTCCAAATGGCCGGAAAATGTATATCTGGCCAACAGAATCGCCTCACTCTGCCTTGTCCGGCTGAATATGAACGCCAAGGCCGTACACTATTCCAAAGCAGCGCTTTTGCTCGAACCTGACAACAAGGATGCCGCCCTCCAGGCCGCCATAGGTCTGGCCAATATGAAAAAGTTCCAGGCAGCCAGGGGGTATTTCGAACAGGCAATTCAGGCCGCGCCACCCGCGGGCGAGGCATTGATCAGTTATGCCGCATTCTGTGAAGAAGATTCGGCAATTGACATGGCTTTGGAACTTCTGGGCAAACATGAAAAGTTATATGGTGATTCCATGGAAACCATGGTTGCCAAAGCCAGGCTTTACGATAAAAAGGGTGACAAGCAAAAAGCGGTGGAAGAATATCAAGCCGTCCTTTTTTCCGGTTTCGAAATCCCAGGGGACCTGAAGCAGTACATCAAAGGAAGAATTGCCCTGGCCGGGCAAAATTAAAGGTGTGCGTCCAGAAATGAGGAGAGTGAATTCCATGGCAAGAAAAACAAGTCTAATGAATCACGCATTAATTGTCATCATGCTGCCGGCCATACTGTTCGGTTGCTCCCTGATGTCAACGCCGCCAGGAGACAATGCCGGGCAACAGCCGGCAGGGCAAGAGACTCCTGCAGCCTTAGAGCAAACAGAGTTTGATCAAGGAACTGCATTTAATAATGAAAATAAAGGCCGATTGCCGGTTCAATATCAAAAACCGGCCTATGCCGTAAAATCACTGGATGCCGACGACGCAGGCCTTGATGACAAAAAACCGGTCCTTGTGGTCGGCGCGACTATCAGCTCAACAACTCGACTCGTTCCAATTCGGGATATCCTCAAAAAGCTGGCCGCGCTGAAGGATATGAACATCAGCTGGTCCAGCGACGTGGATCAGCACGTGCCCGTTGATGTAAATATCAGGGCGGATGATGATTTTTACAAGGCAATTGAAAATCTGTTGCGCCAGGTGGACTACTTCTATGAAATTCAAGGCAATACAATCGTCGTGAAATACAAGGAAACAAGAAAATTTCACATTGCCATGCCGTTCCTCTCAAGCGCTTATTCCTACGGTGTGGGCGGTGATGTTCTCGGCGGCGGGGAATCCACAAATATGACTGGAATGATGCAGCTCACCAGCGAGGGCAATACCTTCGATATCTGGGACAACATCACTTCAAATCTGGACAAGGTGCTCGATATCTGGACGTCGGAATCAGAGACCACCATTCAAATAGGTCCGCGGGAATCTTCGGAAGGGGAATCAGAGGGGGAATCAGAGGAAAGTACGACGGAAACTCCCACTACTTACACCAGGGCTCCGGCTAAAGGCTATTATACAATAGACAAGCCGATTGGTTTGATTACAGTGACGGCGCCTCGGCCTTTGCTGGAAAAAATTTCCGTCTACCTGGACAATCTCAAGTCAGAGCTGTACAGACAGATCTCTATTGAGGCCAAGATCATCGAAGTGACCTTGAACAACACTGAAGATAGAGGGATAGACTGGAGCAATCTTTTAAATGATTTCAATCTGAATTTCAATATGGCGTTTGGGCAGAATGGGCGGATCTGGCCCGATTCCGGGGGAATCCTCCAGACATTCAGCATGGATTCCACTAAAGGCTTTTCAATCGTTATCGACGCATTGGATACTCAAGGTGTGGTTAACGTGCTGGCCAATCCGAGAATAAACGTCATGAACGGTCAGCCCGCGCTGATAAGTGTAGGAGAAAACACACGTTTCATCGACCAGGTAACCACAACTATCGACGAAGGCATAATCTCATACAGCGTTACTACGGCCACTGTAATGTCCGGGCTCGGCATGTCGGTAGTCGCCATAATTCTTGAAAATAATGAAATCATTCTCACCTTGACGCCTGTCACTACTCAGCTTGAAAAGCCGGTGGAATATAGAGATTTTGGGGCAAGCACGGTTGGCCTGCCTGTGATTAACGTGCGGGAAATGAGTACTACGGTACGCATCAAAAATGGAGAAATGCTGGTAATAGGAGGCCTTATCGACTCGATCGACAGTGATGCGGAGACCAAGGTCCCTGTGTTGGGGAATCTGCCCCTGATCGACAAACTATTTAAGAATACATCAAAACAAGAGATGAAAACTGAACTCGTAATTTTGCTTAGGCCTCAGATACTTATCTAATTTTGTAACAAAAAAAGTAAATATTCGGCTTGATGCCTGAAAACAGCTAAAACCACCAAACTGTAAATGTTTGGCAGCGCTTCACAGGGAGGTGAGCAGGCTGATCAGCAGATAAGCGCAGACTTCGATACTTGGGTATGCTGGGCAGCCTGATCGCCTTCCTGTGGAGCGCTGCCGAATATTTACACACCGCGAATCTCAAGGAGAGACAATTATGGCAAATATAAAAGTATTCCTGTGCGGAATTTTAGCCCTGGTTGTAACCGGATGCGGCCAGACCGTGACAGAGGCCCCCCTGAATTTGCAGAACTTTTCCGGGTCGTCCCTTGACAGGACAATTGTTCTCCTTCCGTTTGCAGACTATTCATATGCCGAGAATGTCAAGACCGCAAGCATGCGAAACCTGGCCATCATGGAATCTCTCACCGATACGTTGACATCCAGGGGGTTTATCCTGCCGGTGCAAGACGATGTATTTGCTTACCTGGTTGACAACCGGATAATCGAGTCCGTAAGTTCTCAGGATAAGGGCCAATGGTCGGATCTCAGCAGCCTGGAAAGAGAGCTTGAATGGGGATGGTCCGACAGGATGAACGACGAGATCAAAGGCCTGATAAATCAGCAAGAGACACGCAACTATCCAAGACTGGTGAACGTGAATAATCCGATGGAAGGACCAAATCTGCACAATCGCCTGGACAAAAAAATGATTGCGCAGATCGGCCGCGATTTTGAAGCTGACTATGTATTGCGCGGCAGGATTATTGAATACAATTTAAGGCGGGAAAACATCTGGTGTCCAGCAAAACAGGGAATTCTGCCGTTCATTTACCGCACTGCCACACGACCGATATTCGGAATCGCAAAATCAGACGATTATGACTTAATCGGCGGCATAGGCGATCTTTACGGAGATACGCCACAGGCTGTTGTTCATCTTCGGATATGGGTACAGGATACGGAAACAGGAAAGGTGATCTGGACAAATCGAACCGAGGTCGACGCAGCTCCCAAAAGTGTATATGCAGACCGTGAAGCTGTTACCCTGTTTGACACTGCCGTCCGCAAGGCCGTAAGCAGCTTGATGGATGATTTCTATAATAATCTCAATATGTGATGCAAAAATACCGCAATACAACTTCGCGGGTTCATTTCTGAAGGACCTTTTCGATCTTTTCTTTCAGGGCCTGGGCCGTGAACGGTTTGACAATATACTGGCTGACTCTCGCTTTAACGGCCTCAAGGATATACTCTCTGGAATCCTTGGCTGTCACCATAATAAAAGGCAGGGTTTTGAAATTTTCGTCAGCCCGGACAATCTGAAGAAGTTCCAGGCCCGTCATCCTGGGCATGTCCCAATCGGAAATCAGCAGCCCGAATCCACCTTCACCCTGAAGAATATCCAGCGCGGCCTGACCATCATCAGCCTCGATGATATTTGTAAAACCGATCTGCGACAAAAGGTTTTTTATAATGCGCCGCATGGTTGTATCATCGTCAATCACGAGTATTTTCATACTGGTGTCTACCATTTCTCTCTCCCGTCCGCATCAGGCAACCACTGGACCCCTAAGCTGCTAATGTTGCTTCTCCTTATTCTTCTTTGAATTCTCAAAAAGAGCAAAAAAATTGACAGGCTCCATGAGAAACGGAATAAATCCACCGTCCACAGACAACTGACTTATAATCTGCCTGGTAAACGGAAACATGAGAGTGGTGCAATCCACGGCCAGGGCCATGGGAAGATGCTTTTCCGGAATATTTTTCAAAAGAAAAATCCCGGCATGCTCAATCTCAATAATAAAAAGCGTCTTCCCGCTCTTGCCGTCCGTAACCGTGGCAGTCAGGGCAAGGGCCACTTCCCAGTGATCCTCCGCCTTCAACTTCTTGTTCTTTATGCCCAGGTTGATTTCTACTTTGGGTTCGGGAACGCCGCCGAGAAACACATCAGGCGCATTGGGATTCTCAAATGACAAATCCTTTATATAGAGCTTCTGCATTCTGAAAACCGGGGTATTACCATCCGGTGTTGTTGCGCTTGCATTCTGGTCGGGCATTTTATTATTCCTCTTAAGAGTATTGTTTTTTAACATCCTTATCAATATTTATGTTGTCCAGCGGTTATTATATTACGGAATCATAAGAAAATGAAGAAAAG
>JAIWHJ010000008.1:0-14455 GCA_048629695.1 Promethearchaeota archaeon | reverse complement strand
GTTCATGCCGTCGGGAAGATCCATAATCAGATCCGCCATGACCTCCTTGGCGATAGCCATCTTGGCCTTGCCCTCGACCTGACCCCACATGGAACCGGACGCATCCAGCACCAGCACCATGCGGCCGGCAACAGAACCGGCAACGGCTGAAGACTGGGGTTGAGCAGCGGTCTTGGCCGCTGACATTTCCTGAGCAGGTGCAGGCGTTGATGTGGCTGCGGCCATGGTGACCCCGGCCGGAACCGTAGCCCAGGAAGGCGGGATGGCGCCGGCTTTTTCGGGCTGTTCCACCCGTGCCCGCACACCACCTTCCAGCATGCTAATATGCACGCTGCCGATTTCCTGCTTTCGGTCAAACTGCCACATCCTGGACTCGCCATTGGCCAGCAGGAGCGCTTCTTGTTGAACCTCTTTCCGGTCGTAGACAGTCCCGCCGTCCATATCTTTGGCGATGATTTTGTAAATGGTGATTGTGCCGCGTGATCGCTTGCCGTCGTCCATGTTGTCGCTGACGATCAACCGCGCCGACTTTCGATGATCAATGATGAACTGTCGGCCGTAATTGGCTTTGAGGTCGTAGTGCTTCAGGATAATGCCTTCGGGAGCTTCCACCAGTTCGGCACTGATGCGGATCTGTCCTGTCTTGGCCCTTACTACGATTTCATCGGCCTCGCTCGGTGATTCCTTATGGGTTATGCCGCTTCCTACGGGAAATCCGGCCACGATTTTGAGGGGGCGGCCGTCTTTGAATGGTGTTGACGTAAAAGTGCCTTTTTGGCCGGAAACACCTTTGCCATGAAGCTTGATGTTAAAACCGTTCACCGGCCTGATGCGGAGGATCCGGCCTTCACTGAGCACCTTCTCAAAGGGCGGCGTCATAATCGGTGCATCGGCAATATCCGGCGCCCACTCCGGCGGAGCGATAGGCATGGACGTGACCTGTTTGAACCCGGTCGGCATCTGGAACAGGTCGGCTGTGGCTCCGCCTTGCTTGAGGTTCTTTAATTCCAAGAGACGTTCGTCCTGCCTGTTTTCCAACTTGACCGGGAAATCGTATTCAGTGGCTACCCAGACGGTCATCATCTCCTTTCCGTGAGCCACAATGGTTTGCTTGTCGCAGGAAAGCCCGTTGACGGTCTCCTTGCCACCCAACTGCACCTGGTAATTCTCAGCCATATACCGATGGGCCGCGAAGGGATTGTTCATCAGGCTCTGTATGTCGCTATTGGCCATTTCCAGGTAAATTTTCTCATCGGGTACCACGATCCGGGTTTTGCCGCTCTTGCGGTTTACCAGGATATTGAGCGCCCGGCCGTCCTCTTCCAGTTCCAGCCGGTATTGATGATCCAGCAAGAAAATCTTGCTGGTTTTGACCTTGCCTCCCAGGGTTACGACCATATCGGCGGAAAAGGATGCAGCAAAACCATTTCCCGTAACCGACAGGATGAGAAAAAGAGCGATAAAAATGAACGACAGCCGAATATCGAAATCATGTTTTGCCATAGAGACCTCCCGGGACATGCTGATGCGGACCCAAAGGGCGTGATCCACAATTTTGATTGTGGCATCCCCGCCGCGGTCATAAAAAGAAGACCATTATCCATTGATTTATAAATCCAATTCGTATTAAGTAAGTAGATACAGTTAGCAAGGAGGGCTGTCAAGAGAAATGCACACAGAAGTAAACTTGAAAAGAAAAAAATACCGGAATATCACTTGGTTGAAACAGCATTATAAGTCCTCCTGCATCCCTAACCCAGATAAACTGGAAATAAATCAAGGTACTAAAAACTTAAGGAGAGTGATAAGAATTTGCTTTTTCTGCGATTGGCCCAGAGGAGGAAAAATTTGTTTACTCGCCCCGTAAAGCCACCCAAAAATCCAAGATACTCACCTTTAAACTGATACAATTTTTATGTCAAGATAGAATCGAGTAAAAAGTGAGATAAAAGGGCGAATACAGGCGGAATTTACTGTGATTTATGAAAAAAAAGGCGTACTGACCTGTTGCCGCCATTTCACCAATTGCGGGGATATTTAATCGACCGTGATGAATGGCTCCTCGTAACCAGTCCGGCTGTCATCAAACGGCTCGTAAGTGAGGAGGTATGCTGTTTCTTCCGGTGTTGCCGTGGAATCAAGATCAGTTTTCTGTTCAGTTGAAAGTTATTTGTTAATCAAGATCATATTTTGCCCGGTAGCCGCGGGGAGTTATCATTTTGTTCTGCCAGATAAAGGTGGTGGAATTGCCGATAATAACTGTTGTCTGCATACCGATTTCCTGGTCCGGCATGGCTTGAAGGGTGGTCAGGCGGATCATTTCATTCTCCCTGGCGGCGCCGGTGACTATGCCGGCCGGAGTTTTCCCATCCCGGTATTCCATGATGATTTCCTGGGCCCGAACGATCTGACTTGTCCGTTTTTTGGATTTCGGATTATAGAGAACAATAACAAAATCGGCTGCAGCCGCGGCTTTCAGGCGTTGTTCGATAACTTCCCACGGGGTCAGCAGATCGGAAAGACTGATCACGGCAAAGTCGTGCATCAACGGCGCGCCAAGGAGCGCCGCGCAACTGTTTAAAGCGGCAATGCCGGGAACAATGTCAATGGCCGTCCCGGCGTTCCGTTCCATGGCCAGTTCAAAGACAAGGCCGGCCATGGCATAGATGCCCGGATCACCGCCGCAGACAAGAACCACATCTTTTCCCTGTTCGGCCAGGTCAAGGGCCTGGCCGCAGCGGTCAACCTCCTTCATCATGGTTGAGGATATAACCTCCTGCTTCTTTGAAACGATAATATTGCCGAGCTTTTCCAGGTAGGTTTGGTATCCGATAATCGTATGGGCCTTTTCAATGGCCTGCCTGGCCTTGGGGGTCAGGTGATCCGGGGAACCGGGGCCGGTTCCGACCACGGTGAGACAACCTGTGCCACGGCGATTGTTACATCCGTCCATTTTGTTTTCCTTATAATCAGTTTTGGACTTTTGGCGCTTAAAATGGCCGCCGGTTCGGCTACCCCCCGGACTCCGAGCGCTTTCATGGCTGCCGGAGAAACGGTTATGTTTTTTACGCTGTTAAGCTGGTCCGGGGCGAAAAAATCTATCTCATATCCCTGGCTGCGGCCAAAATCAATAAGTCCCTGTTCATCCTTTTTGGCGTCGGCGGAAGCCAGATTGCGGATGGATTCCAGGGCAATGTTATTGGCGGCGCAGGTTTGGCTCAGGGCCTCGCTGATCTGTCTCTCCGTGGCGCCGCGGTTACAGCCGATACCCGCCACCAGGGCTTTTGGATGCAAAACAAGTCCCCTGACCGCTAAATCTGTTTTGCAAGTGATTACCAGGTCAGCGGTGTCCGGAGACCCGGCCGGCTTAAAATCATCAGGGATTGCCGGAAGGTCAAAATCGCTGTACAGACTCACCATGCCGTCATTGACCAGGCGGCCCATGGCCTTGGTGAGCTTTTTGCGATTCCTGACAAAAAGTCCCATATCCCCGGCCCAGAGATCAATAGGAGTATGGTTAAGAACATCGGATGCCGTGGTGATCACCGCCTGCCCGCCGCTGATTTCAGCCAGCAGTCGGGCCAGTTCATTAGCGCCTCCCATGTGGCCGGATAAAAGAGAGACAACAAAATCTCCCTTTTCGTCACAGACCAGTACCGCGGGATCGATCTGTTTATCCCGGAGATATGGCTGGATGGCGCGGACAACAATACCGGCGGCCATGATAAAAACCAGTGAGTCATACTCCGGCCAGACCTGATTCAGGGTAGACGCCAGGCTTTTTCTGCAGAAAAAGATCCGGCAGTCAGCCAGTTGCGCGCTGATCTGCTCTGCCAGCCGGTTTCCACCACTGGTCAGGGTCAAAATAGCGGTTTTCATTTTTTTCCCTGTAACCGTTCAGAGGGGCCCCATATTTTGCAGACTCCTTAAGAATGTAATCGTTCTCAGGCGCTCCATATGGGCGCTAGCAGTTCGGCTCACTATATAAGTAATATGTGAGACGGGCTGATCGCGTTCAGATGGAGGGCCTGTGAACGATTACCCGTAAACTATTATGGAACAGATCCTAAGTCAAGATGAAGTCGATGCCTTATTAAAAGGTATTTCCGGCGGCGATGTAGAGGAACCCGAAGAACCGATAGATGACGAAGCGTTAGGTTATACGGCCTACGATTTCGCCAGGCAGGAAAGAATCGTCCAAGTCAAAATGCCGTCCCTTGACGTTATCAACGACGTTTTCCTGAGATCTATCAGGACTTCTCTTTCCAATACACTCCGCCGAATAATCGACGTCACTTCCGTGCCCATGGAACTGGAACGTTTTGGCGCCTTTGTCAGGACCCTGCCTGTTCCGAGCAGTCTGCAGATATTTAAAATGGATCCGTTCAGGGGCCATGCCCTGTTTGTGATCGAACCTAAATTGGTCTTTGCCATTGTGGAGACCTTTCTCGGCGGCAGCGGCACAAGGACCGCCAGAATTGAAGGTCGTGATTTCACGGCCATCGAACAGCGATTGATCCGCCGGATAGTCAACCACCTTCTCTCTGATCTGGAAAAGGCATGGTACACCCTTTATCCAACCAAGGTTCAATATATCCGTAGCGAAATCAACCCGCAGTTTGCAAAAATCTGTGAACCGGAAGACGTGGTTATCATCAACCGTTACGAGATGGACATGGAACGGGCAGTCGGCAGCATCACCTCATGCATACCACTCTCCAACCTGGAAAAGGTCAAAACCAAACTTATGACCACATTCCAGAGAGAGCAAAGCGAAGAGGATCTACTCACACAACGGATTCTCAAAGAAACAATCTTAAACAGTCCGGTAGAATTCAAGGTAATTCTCGGCAAGGCCGAGATCACGGCAGGCGATATCCTAGGACTGGAAACAGGCGACATCCTGCAGCTTGACAGACGCAAAGATGATCTCCTTCCAGCATTTGTTTCCAAGATGCGCAAATACATGGGCTCACCTGGAATGTACCGTGGGAACAAGGCATTTCTTATCAAGCGTAAAGTGCTTGATCCGGAAAGAGACTGATTTTGTAAACGTTCACAAGGCGGCAAGGGGTTTCGATCCGGCATGGCTTTTGCTGCCCCGTGATCGGTTGCCTGATTTCAAAAGGAGAAACTAAAAAATGGGTGATGAATCTTTAGATGATGCATGGTCTGACGCCTTGGATGGACAGACTTCCGCCGAAGCGGTTGACTCCGGGCCTTCCGGTGACGACTGGGCCGCTGCAATGACAAAGGGTGATGCAGGAGGAGACGTACAAGCGTCCGGCGATGATCCGGGCGGTGGTTCCGCTGCCGGCGGCGAATCCCAGAACCTCGATTTCCTGCTTGACATCCCGCTGGAGTTGAAGGTTGAACTGGGCCATACAGACATGATAATCAACAAGATGCTGCAGTTGACCCAGGGGTCGGTTGTTGAACTTAACAAGGCTGCCGGTGAATCAGTGGCAATCTATGTAAACGACAAACTGCTCGGCAAGGGTGAGGTGATTGTTGTGAACGAACGTTTCGGAGTTCGTATCACCGAGATCATCAGTCAGGCCGACCGCATAAAAAACATGGGATAACAGGACAAGGCATGAGAGGCAAGTTTGACAAGAAAATGGCGGTACACATCTGCCTGTTTATGGTTCTGCTTTGTCTCGTGCCGGTCAAGGAGGTCTTTGCATCGGCCCGGGAGATGTCCAACCATGCGTCTGAAATGACCACGACTGCCATGGAAACCACCGCGATTCCCGCTGTTGACTTTAAGGAAACCGGTTCTCTTTTGATGATGAGCCTCAAGGTAATAGGTTCATTGGGACTGGTAATCGGCATCATGCTTCTCGTCATATTCTGGTTCAGAAAGCTGGGTCTTACGCAGGGCGGTGAAAAAAACGGATCCCTGATAAAAATTCTGGACACGCGCATGGTTGCCCATAAAAAATACGTCTCTGTCCTTAATATCGCTGGAGACTTTGTGGTGATAGGGATTTCAGAACAGCAGATCAACATGCTGACCACGCTTGAAAACTCCGGCGAATTGCTTGACTATGCATGCGCAAACGAGAAGAGCGGTTCCGCATCTCCGACCTTCTCGTTTTCTTCAATTCTTAAAAAAGCCGGTCTCCCCCTCAAGGGACCCAAACAACAGGATTAATGCGAGTGATGAACCGCTTTTACCTGAAAAAAACAGCGCCGACTCTCTCCACGGATCGCGCGGAAAGACCGCCCCGGTTCAGTCTATTGACATTGGCCCTCGGTCTTGTCATCCTTGCCGGCTGCATCCTGCCGGCAATCTGTAATGGAGTGACCCTGCCCACCCTTCAAATAGGTCTAAATGAGGCTGACAGTCCTCAGAAAGTGTCATCGCTTGTGGAAATCCTTCTCATCTTCACCGTGCTTTCCATGGTGCCCTCGATTCTGCTCATGATGACATGTTTTACAAGACTCATTATCGCATTTTCCTTTTTAAGACATGCCATGGGAACCCAGCAGCAGCCTCCGAACCAGGTGCTGGCAGGCCTTGCATTATTTCTCACGATTTTTATCATGATGCCGGTAATGACCCGGATCAACGATACTGCGGTCAAACCATACCTGTCTGAGGAGATCACCCTGGAACAGGCTTTCAAGGAAGGCATCAAGCCTTTGCGCACATTCATGTTCAAACAGACGAGGGAAAAGGATCTGGCGCTCTTCCTCTCTTTTGCCAAGGCGTCAAAACCGGAAAGCGAGGCTGATGTGCCGACATCGATCCTGATTCCGGCATTTATGATCAGTGAACTGAAAACCGCTTTCCAGATCGGTTTTGTCCTGTTTCTCCCTTTTCTGGTCATTGACATGGTTGTTGCCAGTGTTCTCCTCTCAATGGGCATGATGATGCTGCCGCCCATCATGATCTCTCTGCCCTTTAAACTGCTTCTCTTTGTTCTGGTAGACGGCTGGCACCTGATTGTAGGTTCTTTAGTTAAAAGTTTCGGAGTCTGATTCAAAATGACAGCTCTTGAAGTAATTAACCTGGCACAGAATGCGGTTTTAATGGCCCTTCTCCTGTCTGCGCCGCTTCTCCTGGTAGGGCTGGCGATCGGGTTGCTGATCGCCATATTTCAAGCCACGACCCAGATTAACGAAATGACACTCACGTTTGTACCCAAGATTTTTGGTGTTATGCTTGCTCTACTTTTTTTTGCTTCATGGATGATGATTAAACTGACTGATTATACAAGCGACCTGATAATACGCCTGCCGGAATTGTTAAGATGAGAAGATTAACCACCACTTTAACTATTTGCCGCTAACCCAATGGTTGATACTGCGCTGCTCAATTGGACACTGAATCAGTTCTTAAGCCTGGTAATTATCATCACCAGGGTCGGGCCGCTGGTCTTTTTCATGCCCGTGCTCGGCTCCCGAAGCGTCCCGGGCAAGGTGAAGGCCCTGTTCACACTTTTAATCAGCCTGGTATTGATTCCGGCAGTAGATGTAAATCCTTCCGAACTGCCCGTAACAGTCCTGGGATTCGTACTGTTCACGGCCAATGAAATCGCATTCGGGGCAACCCTTGCCCTCTTTACAAGGTTTGTATTTGCAGCCGCTGAGATTGCAGGTCAGATGGTGGGTGTTCAAATGGGCATGGGAATGGCAGCCGCCATGGACCCTGAATTCGGAACCCAGGTGCCCCTTATCGGCCAGCTCTTGAATCTAGTCGCAATTCTTCTTTTCTTGAGCGTCAACGGGCATCACATCTTTTTTCAGACACTGGTGGAAAGCTTTAACTGGGTACAACCCGGAAAACTTCACCTGACGGATGCCACATACCAAGGAATGATGCGGGGTGTTGTCCACATGTTCGTTCTGTCCGTAAAGATCATGGCGCCGGCCGGCGCCGTCCTTATCTTTTCCCACGTAGCCATGGGCATTGTGGCCAAGACCGTGCCGCAAATCCCGATCCTGATCGTTGGAATGCCTTTAAACATTTCTTTGGGCTTAATTTTTGTCGGTCTCTCTTTTGGATTTTTTCTTCCGATAATGGTCAGGAATTTTGACATGCTGGGCCGGCTGCTGACCAGGATGGCCATGGGCATGGGATGAACGTTTACGGGATAGGGGGCTGATAGATGGCCGAAGAGAGTAGCGGACAGGAAAAAACCGAACAACCTACCGCGCGACGCCTTGCCGACGCCAGGAAAAAAGGCGATGTGGCAAAAAGTATGGAAATCCCGTCTGCCGCAGTGCTTCTTGCCGGCCTTTTGACCTTGTATTTTTTAGGCGACTTCATGCTGGAGCGTCTATACATGCTGCTAAGGCATTATCTCGGGAATCTTCATACCATTGAAATCATCAAGGACAACATGGTCACAATAACCCGTGAAAGCATGCTTTATTCCGCCATGATCGTGGCACCCGTTATGGGCGTGGTACTGGTGACCGCGCTTGCGGCCAATTACGCTCAGATCGGGATAATTTTCACAGGGGAAAAGATTAAGCCCGACCTCAAAAAGATAGACCCGATCAAGGGCGTTCAAAACAAATTCTCCATGCAGACGCTTGCCCATTTGATCAAATCCATTTTAAAAATAATATTTATCGGCGCAGTGGCCTTTTACGAAGTAAAAAAATCCATGCCTTCGCTCCTGCCTCTTATGGATCAGGAGCCTTTTCCGATTTTTGTATTCGTAGTAAAGACCTCTTTCTGGATCTTCTTAAAGGCCGCAATTATCATCGCCATCCTTGCAGCCTTAGATTATGCGTTTCAGAAATGGCAGTTCACGAACAAAATGAAAATGACCAAGCAGGAGGTCAAGGAAGAAGCCAAGATGACAGAGGGTGACCCACAGGTGAAAGGACGAATCAGGTCGATCCAGATGCAAATGGCCAGAAGAAGAATGATGGAGGAAGTTCCGTCCGCAGATGTAATTATTACAAACCCGGTCCGACTGGCAATCGCACTTCGTTACGACAGCCTGACAATGAGTGCGCCTGTGGTTGTTGCCAAAGGCGCGGGTGTTATCGCAAGACGCATTAGAGAAGTCGCTGCCGAGCACTCCATTCCAATCGTGGAAGACATGCCTCTGGCCCAGGCCCTTTTCAAGACCGTGGACATAGACGACCCCATACCCGAAAACCTTTTCGAGGCAGTAGCGGAAGTGCTTGCATATGTCTACAGCCTCAAACAAAAAACGGCCTGAACATAAAAAAATCTTGCAGGGTGGGCTGTTCCCACCAAAACAACCGGAAGCAAAAAAATGGCTGACAATACCGGGACAATACCAGGAATAAGTACCTTTAACATGGAGTCCACGAGTCTCATTGTGGCTGTCGGTGTTGTCGGAATACTCATAATCATGATTATTCCACTGCCCACGGTTATCCTGGACCTGCTTCTTTCTCTGAATATCACTATAGGACTGGTCATCCTGCTCATGTCCATGTACAACACCCGGCCACTTGATTTCTCATCATTTCCTTCAGTGCTCCTGATCTCGACACTGTTCAGGCTATCTTTGAACATCGCGTCCACTCGGCTGATCCTCTTGCACGGACATGAAGGCAAAGGCGCGGTGGGCCAGGTGATCAACTCATTCGGCAATTTTGTCATCGGAGGAGACTACGGTGTGGGCATTATCATTTTCGCGATTCTTGTGCTGATCAATTTTATTGTCATCACAAAAGGTTCGGGACGAATCGCGGAAGTGGCGGCCCGCTTCACTCTTGATGCAATGCCCGGTAAGCAGATGGCCATTGACGCGGACTTGAATGCCGGACTGATCGATGAGCAAGGCGCGAAAAATCGCAGGATGGAAATCTCCAAACAGGCCGAATTTTACGGGGCCATGGACGGTGCGGCCAAATTTGTACGCGGCGAGGCAATTGCCTCCATAGTAATTATTGTGATCAATATTATGGGCGGATGGGCCATTGGTGTCTTAAAGCAGGGCATGCCATTCGGCACGGCAGCCGAGACTTACACCCTCCTGACTATTGGAGACGGCCTGGTATCCCAGATTCCGGCCCTTATCATCTCCACCTCAGCCGGTATAATCGTGAGCCGCGCAGCCTCCGACAAAAGCATGGGATCGGAATTCGCCAAACAGTTCGGGTTGCAGCCGCAGGCCCTGGCCGTTACATCAGGGATTATCTTCCTGTTCGGATTGATACCCGGCCTTCCTCACATCCCGTTTCTCATACTGGCAGCAATAATGGGAGGACTGGCATTCTTCGCCTTCCAGAATGAAGCCAAGAGGAAAACAAAAGAAAAGGAGGAAGAAATAAAAGAGACGGAACCTCCCCCTGGAGCGCCGGAAACGGTTGAGAGCCTTCTGCCTCTGGACACGCTGCAACTCGAGGTGGGCTACGCTCTTATTCCATTGGTCGACGAAACCAAGGCAGGTGACCTCCTTGAACGAATCAGGGCCATTAGAAGGCAGTTTGCAATGGAAATGGGCCTGATCATTCCGCCCCTTCACGTACGTGACAATCTCCAGATCAAACCGGATGAATACGTCCTTCTGCTCAAGGGAATCGAAATCACACGCGGAAATGTGATGATGGAATATCTCCTTGCCATGGATTCCGGAGCTGCTAAACGCAAAATTGATGGAATTCCGACAAAAGAGCCGGCATTCGGGCTTCCAGCCATATGGATTACTGAGGACAAGAAGGATGAGGCCCAGGTGGCCGGCTATACCGTAGTCGATCCGTCAACCGTTGTGGCCACTCACATGACGGAGCTGCTCAGGGCACATGCAGATGAACTGCTCGGTCGTCAGGACACCCAGAAACTCCTTGATAATCTTGCCAAAACCCATCCAAAGGTGATTGAAGAACTGGTTCCGAACCTGCTTAGCCTGGGCGGAGTGCAGAAAGTTCTCCAGAATCTTTTACGGGAGCGGGTCTCGATCCGCGATCTTCTCACAATCTGTGAGACACTGGCTGATTTTGCACATATAAGTAAGGACCCGAACACCCTGACCGAGTACGTGCGGCAGAAACTGGCCAGATCAATTGTCAGCGCCTTTATTGACGAGGAAGGGAACCTCTCCGTACTGACACTGGCCACCAAAGTCGAGGATCTTATCCGTGAATCAATCCGAAAAAGCGATCATGGCGCCTACCTGGCCATTGAACCGAATCTGGCAACACAAATTCTTGACTCAATCGGGACATCGGTTGAAAAAATATCCGATGAGGGCTATCAGCCCGTTGTTATATGTTCACCTGTCATACGCATGCATCTGCAGCGCTTTATTAAACAGTTCATGCCACAGGTCATGGTAATCTCGCACAGCGAGCTGACAACACAGGCGAAAATCCGGTCACTGGGCACCATTGAAATTAACCCGAAGGGGTGATAAAGGTTCAGAGGTTCAGGGTTTAAAGGTTCAAAGGTTCCGGGTTCCGGGTTCAAAGGTTCAGAGGTTCAGGGTTCAGAGGTTCAAAGGTTCCGGGTTCCGGGTTCAGGGTTCAAAGGTTTATTTGGTCGTAATTTTTCCCTGTTCAACCCTGAACCCTGAACGTGGAACCTTGAACAGCAATCAAGCAACCACAAAAAACAATTATCATAGGTAAATATTCGGCTTGATGCCGGAAAATAGCTAGAACCACCAAATTGTAAATGTTTGGCAGCGCTTCACAGGGAGGTAAGCAGGCTGATCAGCTATACTTAGGTATGCTGGGCAGCCTGATTGCCTTCCTGTGGAGTGCTGCCGAATATTTACTAATCATAGCCTAGTTCAGTCATAGTTTCTTGAAAGAGCGGTTCAATTTCCGGGTGCATTTTGAAATGTTGATGAGGTTTGCGCCTGTAAAGCTGTTTTTTTGTGTATTGCTCCAGTTTTGCGTCTCTTTCAAGTTTACAGAATTCAAGCAACTTTATTAATTCGCTTTCCGGATGTTGAACAAGATCCTCATATCGAATCATATAGATGCATTGGCTGTGTTGTTGCATTTGATCAAATCCTTCTCGCATGGTGACAATCCATTCAACAACCGCCCTGTCACTATGGGAAGTGAGTCGTTTGACACTACTTATACATTTAGAGAAATACGGATCATTTTCCACAAGTTCCGACACCATTATTTTCCATTTCCTGTTGTCCGCTCCCCACCAGTCATGTATTTCCCCCTTGGCCTCAACCCCTTTTCTCTCGGACCAGATTTTTATGGAACTGCATGTATCCCAGCCATTGCGCACAAGAAAGACAAATTTTGCGTCAGGAAAAATTTCCCTGACAAATGAAATACGGAAAATGATCTCGGGATATTTATCCACAACCCGTCCGGCCCGGGTAATTGCCAGATAAGCGCCAAATAACCGATGAGCGGTTCTTCTTACCTTGCCGGTTACATCGTCCTTGGTCAGTCGAAAACAAGCATTACCCCTGCTATAGCTTCCGATAACATCTTCATATGGATAGATGCAGTGCCATAAGGCCTTTGGTTCATTTAAAAAACCAATATCAGGATGGAGTGATAAGAGGACTCCCATCATTGTCGTGCCGCTTCGACCGGTTCCCACGATAAAAATCGGCTTGTTTACTTTTTTCAGGGGAGGGAGGTGTTTTTCAAGGCGGAAAAGGCCAAAGACGAGAGGATTGATCCATTGGCCCCTGGTGGTGAGAGGGCGACCCTCAAACAGTGCATAGCTGATCAAGCGTGGCAGGATTTTCCACGGCCTGGTCATTATGTACTGTTTACTCAACCGGGCGATCATCGGTGCGCGAGCCCTCGAGTTCATTTGTATAATTGAGTCGTCGTAGTTTGAAAAAATCAGCAATACCCTGCATCATCGCCCGGACTGCATCCATGCGGTGAGCCGTCATATATCGGATACAATCCAGAATAAAAAAAACCGGAAAACCGACACAAAATTGCAGGGCATGAAGACCTCTGGCATGGACATACATATTCAGGAGACGGTTCCTGACCATGTTGTTCAAAAAAAAAGCAAGGTCAGGGTTGTCAGGATTCCTTGCCGGAATCATCTTTTCTTTTTGTTTTCTATACGGATGACTTCCGTGCAATTTGTGCAGGACTATGGCTTGAGGAACATATTGTATAAGCCGGCCGGCCTTATTTACGCGCAGACAGAATTCGAGATCTTCTTCATACATAAATAACCTCGGGTCAAACCCGCCAATCTGCTCCAGGACCGTCCTTCTGATCAACATGGCGCAACCGCTGGCAAAGGAAACAGCTCTGGAGGAAAGGGCTGTCTTTGAGTCTGCGGGACCGGGAATGCCGGGAACCGATGCGGTTCCGCGATACCAGTTAATGGACCCTCCTCCGTACCAGAGTTTATCCGGATTTTCCATTAAAAGAATGCGAGGCGCGGCCATCCCGGCCTTATTGACGGAATCCATGGCATCTTCAAGCAACCGGAGGGTATCGGGTTTTACCGTGGCATCATTGTTGAGAAGGAAGATAAACTCGCAATCCGTATTGCGCAATAACCAGCGGATTCCAAGGTTATTTCCCCGGCCAAAGCCCAAATTGGTTTTGCTTTTTATTATTTTCAGCGATGGGTAGTCAGGCAGAGAATTTTCAATGGATTGATCTTTGGACCCATTGTCAACGACTGCCACGAATGGAGGAAAATCAGTTTGCGCCAGAGACGCCATGCAGACGGCCGTATCTTCCTCTGAGTTGTAATTGACCGTTACAACAGCGCTTCTAGTCATTTTAGTACCTTAGAAAATATTTTCTGCGCGTTTCTGGCAGAAAATATTTTCGTAAAGGTACTTATACCCCTCAAGGGGGTACTGAAAATAGTCCAGGACCTTTCAAGAATTCCAGTTTATCTGGGTTAGTTGGCTTATCAATAGTATTTTAATTAATCAAGTAAAAATTAGGGAGGATGAACGATGAAAAAGATTATTTCTGTAGCCGCTGGTCTGTTGTTTCTGAGCAGTTCTCTGGCGTTTGGTGCATCAGAGGTAAAGGGCGTTATTGTCAATCAGTCAAACGTCCAGGACGCTGCAAACGTGGCGGTTGGTATAGGTAATAAGGCCAATATGGGTACTGTTGCCATCAAAAACTCAAGCGTAAAAGGCGTAGTGGTCAACAAAGCCAATGTTCAGGACGCTGCAAACGTGGCGGTCGGCATAGAAAACACCGCCAATATGGGCTCGATCCAGATGAAAGACGCCAATGTTCAGGGCGTGGTTGTTAATAAAGCCAATGTTCAGGACGCTGCAAACGTGGCGGTCGGCATAGGAAATAAGGCAAACATGGGCTCTATTGTTGTTGAATAGTCGTCCGGTCTCTTATTTTTATTTTCAGAACCGCCCGAAAAGGGCGGTTCTGAAAATTTATCGTTAGCAACTTCCTGCGCAATGTAAGGGATGGGAAGCTAAGGGACGGGGACGAAATAACTTCCACAACTATGCATCATAGCTTCAGGCCGCCTTCGGAGTCTGCGCTTACCTGTCCGATCTCAAATCCCAAAAATATCAAA
>JAIWHJ010000007.1:10886-15093 GCA_048629695.1 Promethearchaeota archaeon | reverse complement strand
GCCTGCTGGAGGATAACCGTTGTCTGGCTGCCTTTAACCTTGTAATTGGTTACTGCGCTGTTATTAAAAGCCTGGTGCATTGCCGGCGCATCAACAGGCTCAACCGCCATCAGCGGCACTGAAGAGCAGACAATAATTACAGGAACCAGAACTGCGGCAAGCGTCTTTGCGTGCGGCATAAGACTTTTCAGTTCTATCTTTATGTCCTCCCCGGATTGAAGGGATGCGCCGTAAAAGCATCGTAATACATACACGGTCTTTACGAGCGGGTCCATGCACAGATAGGTAATGGAACATGTTGCGGCAAAAAAGGTCGTATTTAAGATCCAGAATCCGCTCATTGCGAACATGGTCTCAATGCCTAACAACTTATTCAGCATCTGGGGGATCAGGAAAATGGTCATGGCAATATTAATGAAAACTATAAAGCCGAGAAGGGAAAACACGGTCAGCAGAATATAATTCTGTCCGGGCCAGAGCTTTGCCTGCTTCCATGACCTGTTGATCAAGCTCCTTGCGTTATCATCTTCCAACTCATCCAATACCGAGATATTCTGATAAAAGGCGTAACACCAGCCAAAAGGAATGGCAAACAGGGCGGCGAGAGGCAGCACAACCAGGCCGGAAGCCTGGATCAAGGTCTGTGAGGCGATAAGACGGACTATTCTACGAAAGGGATAGCGAGATGCTCTTTCACGGCATATCCAGGCCTTGACCTTTTGAGCAAAGACCGCGTGCCACCATTTCATCCATATAAAGAGAACGGCAAGACCCATTGAGGCGGCAGGGCAATGCCCTTCTGCAAGGCCGCTGCGGCTCATATCCGCCCAGAAGTAGAGCAATGCCAGGATAAAGGGGAGACTCCCAATGTAGTAACATGCCAGGATTCCCGCGGGCGCAATACGCAGAGCATGGACCGCCTCTTCCAGGATCTCGATCGCCCCCTTGCCCTGATGCCGTTTTCCGCTGTTCATTTTTTTACATTATTCCTTTCCACAACGTCCCTTCGTGAAATGAATCGGGCAGGGAGAGCAGTACCTGGCCCAGGTAGTAAAAAAAGAACCACAGGAGTATGCCGCCTGACAGAAATTGGGCAATTCGTACAATCCCGCTGAAACGAATCGTGCGAATTGGTCGGAAGTCATGCTGCTTTTCCAGGCACGAGGCGCAAAGGACACGATCTTCGTGTTCCGTGATGCATTCCCTGCAGAAAAAACGGCCGCATTCCGGACACCGGGCCACGGCCTCGCGAGTTCTGTGATTAAAGCATCGTTGACGGGCAAGATTTTCCATCAGTCAGGTCATTCCTTCAGGTCTGGAGAGCATCGGGAAAAGCTGGGGGAGCGGCGCTCAATTGATCGTATTCCTGCTGAAAGCGCCTGACCAGGATAAGCCCGGCAGTGCCTAAAAGAAATGAGACGCAAATGGAAAAAATATATATCCCCAAGTGCCAGGATGAGTCAAATGGTGACATTTCGGAGATTGCTTTGGCCATCTCCCACTGGTTGTTTGCGATTGCAGGATTCCTTAAGATAGCAACCACGGCAATCACATAACCTGATACCATTTCTATAACCATGAACGGAAGTGTCGCCCATGTTGTCAATCGAAGCGCATTATAGATGTCGCTTTCATGCTGCCTGACCAGCGCAATGATCATTACCGCCAGGGTTGCCATACCGATGAAGGACATCATCAGGCCGGTTGCAAGATGGTTGACAAACATGTTTATGCCGGTAATGGAACCATAGGCAAGCAGAAGGATGGAGAGCGCTTTATGAAAGTTCCCATGCTCATGCTTTTTGCCGGATGATGCCTCGCGCTCCTGTGGCGTCACGAATTTTTCCGTGGTATCTCTATAAAAATATGTTTCCAATGCCTCCGGGGTCAGGCTGCCCTGGGCATTTTCAAGAAGCGGCCTTAAAATTTTTATAGCCTTGTTCGCATTTTTCAGGCGGTTAAGCGAAGGAAGCCTCTCAAACTGCACCGCTGTCTGGATATGGCTTACGCATGTAGGCCCTGAAATCCAATTAACGAAAAGGGCCAGGAAAAATGCGCCGGTTATTATCATAAAGAATAGAGCCCATCCACCTTGGGAAACCAAAGCAAGAAGGACAAAACAGGCGCAGAATGCCCCCAGAATCAGATTATAAATCTTACCGTGGCTTGTCTGCCGGGTGATTATTGCCTGGATGTCGTTGTAGTAAAACCTTTTGTAGTCCTCGGAAAAACGTTTGGAATCAATGGCCAGAAGGTGATCGGGCCCCTGCCAGAGCGTATTGACACCAATGATGAGTCCCCTCTTCCTGCCGGGCAGCCTGGTGTATATTTTTTCCTGTTTCGTCATTCTGTAACCAATCACCGGGTTGCAAGATAGTAAAAGAAAACAGACCAGGCCACTATCTGCAGGCCGGCCAGAATAATGGCCGCAACCAGGCGGATCCTGGTACGCGGAATAATGCTTGTTGGGGCGTTCCAGTAATAAATGGCCATGAACAGGGCAGCCGGAGCCGTCAGAATCGAAGGCCAGACAAACAGCATCGGAATAATGGCCAGCGCCAGAACAATTGTGTCATAAAGTATTCGATGATTCTCCAGGTTTTTGATCTTGTGCTTTTTTTTGCCGGTTTCAATGCATGATACACAGAGATGCCGGCCATCGAACTCCACGTCACAAAGGGAGCAGAGAAACCGACCGCATACGGCGCACGAGGTCACGGCCTTTTTATCAGGATGAAAAAAACAGCCGGAATCATCATCAATTACCAGGGCCTCTCCCGACGTCCCTGCCGGCTGTTCCCTTGTCAGGGCGGGAAAGACATCCGCCCTGATAAGAACGGAACAGGAGGGGCAGGAGGTCAGCCCGGGGGTATTGAAAATTTCCCGGCGAAGAGGCGCAAGACATGCTGTGCATCTGATCAAGGCATGTTCTCCTTTATTGTAACCGTTCAGAGGCGCCCCATATTTTGCAGACCCCTTAAGCATGTAATCGTTCTCAGGCGCTCCATATGGGCGTTAGCAGTTCGGCTCACCATATAAGTAATATGTGAGCCGGGCTGCTAACGTTCAGATGGAGGGCCTGTGAACGATTACCCTTTATTTTTTGACTACCCTGGTATTGCAGATCCTGTCGTGAAGCGTCCGCTTTTCATCATCAAAGGCAGCCATGATGTAGCCTATGCACAAAATAATTCCGCTCACGATTTCGGCAAAATAACGTCCAAACGCCTTTAAGTAACTCACCTTGCCCCCATCTGCCGTGATCACCTTAAGCCCCAGCGCCATCTTTCCCGGAGTTGCCGCGTATTTGCCCAGAAACCAGGTTGTATAGGCGACGGCTACACCAATATTAACAATGTAGAAAACCATAAAAAAAGCAGTCATATCTTCCGGGCTTGTCGGGGTGGAAGATATTCCCGCCACCATGCCTACACCAAAATTTAATATCCCTTGTATTACGCCTATAATGATCCCATCGATAATCTTTGCCCCGAAGCGGACCCAGAACCCACCATATACCCAGGCTCCTGCTACATTTACGCCCTCCTTAAGCTTTTGGACAAATACGGGCTTACAGGCGGCGCATACCCATGATTCCCCGAAACGAATCATCTCATCCCGTGAAAATATCCTGCCGCACTCGGAGCATGGTGTTCCACCCGAAGCGCCGGTGGGCGGAGTCGTTTCCGCTGTTTTTTCCGCGCCGCTGCCAAAAATATCGCTGTAATGCTTCCAGTCCGTCATGGTAGAATTCCATACAAGAGTCCCGGGAGTTATCTTTCCCTGCTTTACAAGGTTCTGAAACTCTTCTTCACTTATTGGGCCAATCGGGTCTTCTGTAGTAGCATAAAACCATTCCATTGCTCTCTCCTGTTTCTAAAATTGTCGGTGTAGAAGTTGAGGCTCATCCCGTCCGGCGCAGTATAAGTGTAGTTGATGTAGTCATCCAGGCCGAGCATTTCTACGACCGCGTCTGATGACTGAATTACATCTGTCCTTTTCCATTCTCCAATTTCTGCGGGGAATTCGGTAAGTGTTCTTTTAATCGGGACAATTTTGGCAGACTGGACAAATTGGAGGCTTATGAATGTTAGCCCGAAAAGGGCAAGTACGATAATGAGGCGTGTATTTGTGGACATTAGGCGAGCTGTTGAGCTGTTATAAGCCATTGAGCTAAACAGCTAATTTTCAGATAAAAAATTCAGAG
>JAIWHJ010000007.1:0-10876 GCA_048629695.1 Promethearchaeota archaeon | reverse complement strand
CGAATCAGCGAAACTTTTTTGTATTGCACCCGTTTAGCTGTTAAGCTTAACAGCTAACTGCTTCAGATAAAAAATTCAGAGATTCCAGCTTCATTCTATCAACTTTGAGCAGTTATAACCAGATTACTTCAATATTTTTTTTTGCCTCTTTAATTTGTTCACGCTTTCCGACGGAATCCCAGTCAGCGACTTCCCCGCGGCTAAAGATGATTAACCAACCGGATGTGAGGTTAAGGCGGTCAAGATAATCAGCCAACTGTTTTCGCCCGCGTTCAAGGGCTTTGGCTGAATAAAGTTTTAATTCAAAGGCAAATCTATCGTTTGCAAAATCAATGCACAGGTCGAGGCGGCCAAGTCCCGCGGCGTATTCACGGCTGATAATTCCGCCGCCGTTGACAATTCTTTGCAGCCAGGCCATGAATAAAAGATGATGGGCCGCCTCTGTGTAGGTTTTTCTTTTTGTGATCAGTTCACTATGTTCCTTGTAAAATTCGATATAGGCGTCAATCACTTTATTGATATCAAGCCTGCCTTTTTCTTTTATATACCAAGCCGGATCCTGGCCGATAGTGTCTTGATCATAGAGCGTCAACTCTCTCGGAACGACTTCTCTATAGATTGGATTGGCTATTTCCAGCCCACGCCTTCCAACACGAATCAGCCCTAAGTCAATGAGATATTGACGATCTTCAGTTGTAATATCGTCTATTGCCCGCTTTTCTCCCACCAGAATCGCTTCTATTACTCTTGCAACCCGTGGTTCCGTCAGTTTGTCTGCCAACTGGTCAAGGTGCACATCCCGGCGTTGAATCAGAATTTCCACTGCATTGTTTACGTCTTTGACTATTACTTGTTGACTCCGGGGTACGGCATATTCTTCAAAACAGAGTTCTCGACCAAGAGCATTTACCAGCCATGGCTGCCCCTGGGTATAATAATATATCCGTTCCAGGGCTTCCTGGGTGAACGTCTGTCCTGTATCATCCGTATGTTGCCGGTAAAGATCACAAATCTGCTCAGGGGTAAAATCTTTAATCCTGATTGATTTATCCTTTATATTAAAGGCTGAGCCGCCAACTATGTATTTCTTTCTTTCATCTGAATAAATCCGGTAATCCCGGATATCACGCAGGCCGATAATGCAAAGCGAATGGGGAAAGGCCCTGGGCCGCTGGGTGTAACCCGCCCGAAGTTGGCGGAGTACGGACAATAACCCGTCGCTGATCAGGGCATCTACCTCATCCATAAAAAGGACAAGGGGTTTGGGAAGCTCCAGGCACCAGTTAACCAGAAACATGGAAAATTCATTGCCAATGTCTGCAAAGCAGGCTGGAGACGGCTGATACTCAGGCGGCAGATAGATTTTGGCTTTTATGCGGAATTCGTTGACAATGGTACGGTTCAGCTGCTCAATATTGTTCCGCCAGGCCTGTCCGGCCTCCACATTGACATACAGGGCGATATAATCGCTTTCACTGTTCAATTCATCCATCAACTGCAGCATGATGGTGGTTTTGCCGGTCTGGCGGGGGGCATGGAGGATAAAGTACCGTTTATCATCAATAAGTTGGCGGACACCGGAAAAACGGTCAGCTTTATCAATCATGTAGTGATCCCCAGGCACGCAAGGGCCGGCTGTATTAAAAAATCGTCTTTTCATTTTTCAACCATTTCCCTTCATTTTCTCAACATGTGAAATTATTTTTGAGCGGACCCTTAAATCGCTGAAAGGAAAATCAGGTTCAAGAGTCCAATAAGAAAGCCTAAGAGGGCGCCGAACAGGTTGATGTATTTGAACTGCTCCTGCATTATGCTTAAAAGCAGTCCTTCCAACCGGAGAAGATCCAGCGAATTGACCTTTCTAGTAACAATATCCCGGATATTTAACGAATCCAACAGGCCGGGGCCCTCAACAATCAAAAGACGGCAGAACCGGTCCTGGAGATAGTCAACAGATGTATGCTGCACATCCTTTGGGATAAACGCCCCTAAGGGGCCTATCGGCTGTGCCGGCAATTTTTTCTCAATCAGTTCTTTCATCAGATTGTCAAACAGTTTTCTGGCCTTGGACGACCTGGTAATCGTAACTATCTGGTTTGCCGCCCATTCTTTCCCATGATCAAGCCCGTCTGCTCCGAACAGGTCTGTCAGGATATCATCTAACGGCCTGTCGGTCTGGGTGTCAAGTCCTTCCCTGATCATGCCGCTTAAAGATTTCAGAGTATCCGGGTCCCGGAGGATTGAGAGAATTCCGTCAGCAATCATGTTATTGATTTTTTCAACCTGCTCCGGCTCGCAGTCAACGAGCAGGGTTGAAAACGGGGTGGTCAAGAATTGATCCGCTTTTTTACGAATGATTGCGGCAAGCTTTTTCTGTATGGTTTTATTAACAAACCATTGTGCTATTTCGCTCCCGTTTTTGCTCAGGTAGTCTCGAACCTTTTCTTCAACCATTTCAGGATTAAGAAAGCCGCCGAGCAGCCCGGCCATCGGGCCAAGCGCAGCGGCAAAATTATTAACAGCCCTGCTGATTCCTTTGGCAATTCGTTCCTGTGCCGTGGGATCATCAATAAATCCCACGATCAGATGCATCAGATGCGGCGTCTCTTTTTCCAGCCGGTCAAGGAGCATTTCCGTTAAATCCTCGGACAGCAGGTCTTTTATATTGCAATCACGGGCAACCAGATCATCCACTTTATTTTTTACATGCTCCCTGACCCACTCCTCAAATCCGGGACTTTTCACAAACGCGGCTGCTGTTGATTCCAGAAACCCGACCAGATGGTCCAGATTTTCCGAAGAGATAACTGCTTTTAGTTCATGAGCCAGGAAACCATCCATATTGGATGAAACAATGCGGGTGACATTTTCGACAAAATCGTCGCTGTTAATATGATCGACCAGGCGCTCCTGGAGACGCAGCCTGAGGATCTTGATACTCACCTGAAAAGTCGTTAAAAAACGTTTTGGAATAAGGGAGGTGACAGGGCCCAGTTCCTTGTTAAGGCCGTTTGAAACCCTGGCCTTGATCAGTTTTTTTAATCCCTTTTGGAATTTTTTCCCGGTGATTCCCTTGCCCATAACCGAGCTGGTGAGCAGGTGTTCGCCCACCATTTCTCCGATGTTCCGCGCAAGCTGCCGGCGCTTCAGCGGAATGATCCCCGGAGTCATGGGAACCCGCACACCAAACACATACCAGGGCTTTAAGGGCTTAAAGAGCATGCGGATGGCCACATAATTGGTTATATAGCCAATGGCCGCGCCAAGTAGAGGGGGACCTGCGTAAAAAAATAATGAATTCATGAACGGATCACTTTTCCCAATGTTCTGTCAACAGCCAGGGCCTGCCGCATCCTGGCCTGTAAAAATTCGTCGGTAAGATAATCGCGGCTGTTTTCAATAACCGAACATAGCCCGGAAATGCTGCTTGCCTCGCCCAGTTCCATAACGGTTTTCAGATTTTCAACAAAATTACGGACGATCTTGCGGCCCTCACCGTGCGCGGCAATGATTTCGGCATATGTTACCGGGCTCTGGGAATGGATACGTGACATGGCCAGAATACCGTACAGCGACGTAAGGGTGGAATGGCTTCCAATGGAATCAGGCGGTATTTTGTTTTGATCAAGTGTCATAGCGAGCGCCACCGAGATCGCGGTGGGCAGTTTCTGTCCCACGCCCATGAGCAGATCGTGCTCCGCCGGAGTGTCGGTGGATATGTCAGCGCCGTGCTTGTAAAGGAATGCCTCGAATTCACTGCACAGAGCGCCGCTTCTCGTGGTGCGGACAATGGATACGTTCTTGTCCTTCATGTTAGCCGCCCTGGGCCCCCACAGGTTGTGAACCAGCATCAGTTCAACACCCTTTCCTGTGTGCGTCAGCGCCGTATTCAAGGTGTTTTCCGCCTCGCCCGCCAAAAGGATCATGGCCTGTCCGTCTTTTAACAGGGGGCCGAATTTTTTCACGGTTGCAGCCGTTGCGCTGATCGGCACGCACACAACCACAACATCGACTTTCTTAATCATCTCCTCGGGACGCATAGCGCTGCTGCGTCCTGTCAGATGTGTTTCATATCCTTCACTGTCAAGCCGATCGGAAAACCATTTGCTCATATCGCCTGTCCCGATAAACCCGAACGATTTGATGAGCTTGACACGCATATCAACACGTGGATAACTGCCCAGCACCTTGATGACCCCAGGCTCCTGAATGATATGATTTTCAATCCGCGCCAGGCCGTCACTTATATTCGCATCCTTGATATGGCCTTCAACTTCGATGAAAAATTGCAGTTTTTGAGTTGTCACATCACTCTCGGAATGCAAATCCACTATGTTGACACCGCGCGTGGAGAATTCCCCCAGAATATCAAACAAAAGGCCTACCCGGTCCTGGAGCGGCAAGGTGATAAAAGTCGTGGCATCATACCCGGTCGGAGGGGCCATTTCCCGCCCTAAAACAGCGAAACGGGTCCGGTTATGCGGGGCTGTTTCCCTCTCCCTCACAACAAAACCATGCTTATTCAATACTTCTTCAGCCGCTACAACAGCGCGGTTTGTCAGGTTATTTTCCTTTATTTCCCGCAGGGCCTCTCCAAGATCGTGAACTATAAGCCGCGGGAGATCAGGCAGGTGTTCTGCTATATATTCTTCGCACTGCTTGAACGCATGGCCCGTGCTCAGGATCATTTTCAGATCACTGGTGTTATCAAGTGATCCAAGAGAAAGATGAATGGGCAGGACGATATTGTGAATCCAGTATGCGTTGGAAAGGGTTTCCATCACATGAAAATATTCTTTTATCTCTCCTTCCCTGGTGTTATACACAGGGATCATGACAAAATCAGTCTCTTTCCTGTCAAAGGCTCTGATTACATCGGAGATCCTGGGAAAGACTTTAATCTCGGCATCCGGCCGGAATTTACGCGCAGCCTGCCAGGTATGAGAACCCTCAGGACCAAGGGTGGCAATGGAATTCATTATATACACCTTTGTTAGTTATCAGTGTTCAGTTGTCAGTGTTCAGTCGTCAGTATTTTTAACTTCCTGTTTTTGTTCTGACAACTGATAACTGACAACTGAACACTGAACACTTACAAATCTAGTTTGTTATTTCCGCATGGTCAACTGGTTTGATAGTGCGGCTGGAGATTTTTCCTGATGAAATCGGGCAAACCGGCAAAACCATTACCGCGGGTCGGCGGTGTGGCCGAATATCTTTCAGCGCTCAAGTCCTCGCCCAGGTACGGGCCCCAGGTGATTTATCACAAGGAAATCGCCGAGAAACGCGCCATTTATAAAAAACCAAAAAAGCCCTGGCCGGCCGATCTTTCAAAAGCGTTGGACCAAATGGGAATCAAGAGCCTCTATTCCCATCAGGCCGAAGCAGTGGACCTGATCCGGCAGGGTGACAGCATAATAATAGCCACTCCCACTGCAAGCGGCAAGAGCCTGGTTTATAATCTTCCGGTATTTGAAAAAATTTTCCAAAAACCGGAGACAAAGGCCCTCTATCTCTTCCCTTTAAAGGCCCTGGCCCAGGACCAGCTTAAGGCGGTTCAGGAACTGGCGGGCCGGCTTCCTGAAGAACAACGTCCCACGGCAGCTATCCTGGATGGTGACACATCCTCATACAGACGAAAAAAAATTCGTGAAACACTGCCGAATATCCTGATCAGCAATCCCGACATGCTCCATCTCTCCATGCTGGGATACCATGAAAACTGGTCCCGGTTCTGGTCCGGTCTGACCCATGTGATTATGGATGAGGCACACACCTATCGCGGCGTTTTCGGAACTCACATGGCCTGGGTAGTGAGGCGGCTGCGCCGTATATGCGGCTTTTTCGGGACTGATCCTCAGTTTGTCCTATCTTCGGCTACAATCGGAAACCCTGCACAACTGGCAAACGACCTGCTCGGTATGCCGGTCAAGACCATTACAAAAACCGGGGCGCCTGAAGGCCGGCGTCATTTCGTATTTATCGACCCATATGAAAGCGCGGGCTACGCGGCAAGCCGGTTGCTTGAGGCGGCGTTGAAACGCGGACTGAGAACCATTGTATATACTCAGTCCCGCAAGATGACGGAACTCATTTCGGTCTGGACAAAACCGCGGCTCGGAGACATTCGGGACAAGCTTTCATCATACCGGGCCGGATTTTTGCCTGAAGAGCGAAGGGAGATCGAAGGCAGACTCACAAGCGGGGAGCTTTTAGGCGTTGTCTCGACAAGCGCCCTTGAACTGGGAATTGATATCGGCTCTCTTGATATCTGCATCCTGGTCGGATATCCCGGAACCATAATGCAGACGTGGCAGAGAAGCGGGCGCGTGGGCAGGCGTCAGCGGGAATCCCTTGTAGCGCTCATTGCGCAGGAGGATGCCCTGGACCAGTATTTTATGCGCAATCCTGAAGATTTTTTTGATCGGGACATAGAAGACGCCGTGCTTAACCCGGACAATTCAACGATCATGAAACAACATCTTGTCTGTGCCGCGGCTGAACGGCCGATATCTATAAACGACCCGCTTATCAAGAGCCATGCCGCTTCACAGGTTATGCGCGAAATGGCTGAAAAGGGGACACTGCTTCTGGGTGACGACGGCAGGGAATGGTTCACAATTCGGAAATATCCCCACCGTAAAGTAAATCTGCGTGGAAGCGGAAAATCATATTCAATTCGCAAATCAGGCGACCGCGGGCTTCTGGGCGAGATCGACGGAAACAGATGCCTTAAGGAATGTCATCCCGGAGCTGTTTACCTGCATCGCGGAAAAACCTGGGTTGTTACGGATCTTGACCTTGAGGCACATGAGGTCACGGTGGTTCCGCGGGATGTGAACTATTTCACACAACCCCTGGGGAACAAGCAGACCGAGATTCTAAAAGTTTACAAAAGCGTCACTAAAAAGAATTTTCGGGCTTCAATGGGATACCTGCGTGTAACGGAATCTGTGACCGGTTTTCAAAAACGGTTAAAAAGAGGCCTGACACTGATCTCCACGGAACAGCTTGACCTTCCCCCAATGATATTTGAAACCGAGGGGCTATGGATTGAGATTCCAAAACAGGTTCAGGACCGACTTGAACAAGGCCGATTCCATTTCATGGGCGGCATACATGCAATGGAACACGTGTCAATCTCCATATTCCCGCTGCTCGTCCTGTGCGACAGAAATGACGTGGGAGGAATCGCAATTCCCTTTCACCCCCAGCTTAGAGGAGCAGCGGTCTTTATCTATGACGGTTATTCGGGCGGCGTTGGTTTAAGCAGGCAGGCATTCGGCCGGATTGAGGAACTGCTTTGCACAGCGTTAAAAACTATCAACACCTGTCCTTGTGAAGTCGGCTGCCCATCCTGTGTTCATTCACCAAAATGCGGTTCAGGAAATCGGCCCATTGACAAAGAGGCGGCCCGCCGGGTACTGGATGGACTCCTGACCCCGGACAACGTTGGGCCGGCACCTGCGCGTGTAACCGGACTACAGGCCGTTGCACCGGCTTCAACTGACCGGGAAATCGCGCAATTGCCGGAACGTTACGGAGTCTTTGACCTGGAAACCCGCAAATCCGCACAGGAAGTCGGCGGCTGGCACCGGGCCGACCGAATGGGGATCAGCGTTGCCGTGCTTTACGATTCCGGACTTGACGAGTACATTACGTTCAGGGAGCACGATATTCCTGATCTGGTGGAACATTTAAAAAGGCTTGACCTTGTCGTGGGTTTTAACAACAAGCGGTTCGACAACATGGTCTTGTCCGCCTACACTTCCTTTGACCTGAACCGCCTGCCGACCCTGGATATTCTTGAAGAGGTCAAAAATCGTCTGGGCTACCGGTTGAGCCTGGACCACCTGGGAGAACAGACCTTAAACGCTAAAAAATCGGCAAACGGCCTGATGGCGCTTAAATGGTACAAGCAGGGCCGAATCGACAAGATTATCGAGTACTGCAAAAAAGACGTGGAGATTACAAAAGATATATTCCTGTTCGGTTTCAGGAATCAGTACCTGCTGTTCAAAAACAAGGCAGGCAAAAAAGTCCGCTGCCCGGTCAGGTTTGACGCAAGCCTGTAACTTCTTAATAAGTTGGGGTGAATCATATTTTGTCCCTCGTTCCCAGGCTCCGCCTGGAAATGCATACCTTAAGGCGGCCCTGCCTTACACACCAAAAAGGGGGCGCAATACAGCCCCATATGCCCCTGTAATAGCGTTCAAAACTAGTTCAACACCAAACACAGAAAACATGATAACTTCTTGAAATTAAAATAAAATACTAACCACATGAATTACCAGAGAGCCAAAAATCGTCCCAAAAGGCAAAGAATGTTTGATTTGAATCTGCCCGAACCCTTTGATAACAAAGTATGGCAACCTTGACCAATGGTAGCGTGTATGCTATCATTTCCTCATGGGTAAACCTGTAATTCTTCTTGATACAAATATTTTTGTTTCAGCCTTGCTTGGCCCTATCGGAGCCAGTCGTAAAATTCTGCGAGGTTGCCTGCAAAACAATTATCAGCCGTTAATGGGTACTGCCTTGTTCTGTGAATATGAAACGCTGATGCGCCGGGAAAAATTATTCAAGTCTTGTGTATTGGATCATATTGAACGTGAAAATTTGCTGGATGCTTTTCTCAGCGTGTGCCGATGGGTAACGATTTATTATGGCTGGCGCCCCAATTTAAGAGATGAAGCGGATAACCATCTGATTGAACTTGCGGTTGCCGGTGGGGCTGACTACCTGATCACAAAAAACACTAAAGACTTTAATAATGCTGAGTTACAATTTTCAACTTTCAAAATTATACGACCGGAACGGTTCATACAAGAGGTGTAACCATGTCAACATTGACAGTACGATTACCCGAGAATAAACATCAGCGTTTAAAAGTGATGGCTAAGCAAAGGGGCATAAGTCTCAACAAGTTGATGGATGAAATGGCAACTGTGGCAATTTGCGAGCATGACACCTATACACGGTTTCAACTTCGTGCAGCCAGGGGGTCGGCAGCGGAAGGATTATGTCTGCTGGATAAGCTTGATTCTGTTTGCTAAGGGATGTGGAAGTTATGACTGGCTCTGGCTGCGATGGGCAAGGCGGTTAAATAAGCGCTTACACTTTGTAGAAAAATATTGACGATAACGTGTTTCGGTACTAAATTAAGTACTAATGAAAAAACATGGGGGTTGATTAATGAATACCTTACCTGCTCAGGAAATAAAAAAAAGGGGTGTAAAAGCAATCGAATTGGCTCTCAAAGACGGTCCTGTTCATATTATCAAGAATAACGCCCCAACATGCGTAGTTCTAACGGAAGCACAATATGCCCTTCTGTCATTGGTTACCCAGCACGGAAAAACAAAAAAAGGCAACTTACTACAATGGCTTTTACATAAAAAAGGTTCAGGTGACAAAAGCAGGGAAAAGCTGGATACTCGCCTAACTGCGGATCGAGATGAGTGGGATCGATGAACTTATTTCTTGATGCATGCGCAATCATATATCTAATTGAATCAAAAGAACCGTTCTATTCACAAGTTCAAAAGACCTTGCATAATCTTGCCGATGAATATCCTGAAGTATCAATTGCCATTTCTCGTTTAAGTGTTCTTGAATGTCTTGTTTACCCCTTACGCAATCAGGAAAACTTCACAATTGAACAGTATCGAACTTTTTTCGCTAAACATGATTTGCATATTGTAGAACTTGCTCCTGAAGTGGTTGAAAAAGCTTTGTGGCTACGTGTACGATATAAACTCAGGACGCCAGACTCTCTACAAGCGGCAAGCGCCTTAGAACTGCCAGGAGATACTATTTTTCTTACTGGAGATAAGTCATTTTCAAGAATACCTGAGTTAAATGTCAAAATAATATGAGTGTGACCTTTTTTTAATTTTTCACATCAAGTCAATAGGGTTGCCATGTCCTAACCCAGATAAACTGGAATTCTTTAAAGGTCCTGGACTATTTTCAGTACCCCCTGAGGGGTATAAGTACCTTCACGAAAATATTTTCTAAGGTACTAAAACCTGACTCTATTCTCCGATCTGGAAACGGGAAAATCTCTTGACAGAGATATTTTCACCAATTTTTACCACCAGTTCGTTTAACAGGTCCTGAATTGAAATATCAGTATTCTTGACGAATTTCTGTTCCATCAGAGTTACCTCTGAAAAAAACTTCTCCATCTTGCCGGCAACTATTTTTTCAACGATATTCTCAGGTTTTCCTGAATCCAGGGCCTGCTTTACATAAATATCCTTTTCCCGTAAAATCAGTTCCTCGGAAATTTCTTCTCTCTTAACGGCAACCGGCGCTGAAGCGGCAATTTGCATAGCAATGTCCTTTGCAAATTCGACAAATGCCTCGTTTTTTGCAACGAAATCGGTCTCACAGCCTACTTCCACCATCACGCCCAGTTTGCCGCCTGCATGAATATATGTTTGAATCACACCTTCAGTAGTGTCGCGCCCTGCCCTTTTTTGGGCTACAGCAAGACCTTTCCTGCGCAAAAGGTCAATAGATTTTTCCATATCGCCTTCTGTTTCAGTAAGCGCCTTCTTGCAATCCATCATACCCGCGTTTGTTCTGTCACGGAGTTCCTTTACCATCTGACTTGTAATCTTCAATGTAACTATCCTCTGACGGCGTCGTAAAAAAGCAGACCTTTTCCCAGCAAGGGGACTATACTTAGCCATCTAAAACGTTATTCAAAACTTTTTACGAATGTAAATATTCGGCTTGATGCCGGGAAAATAGCTATAACCACCAAATTGTAAATGTTTGGCAGCGTACCCCAAGGGCACTTCCTGCGGGGCGCTTCACAGGGAGGTGAGCAGGCTGCTCAGCAAATAAGCGCAGACTTCGATACTTA
>JAIWHJ010000006.1:0-15689 GCA_048629695.1 Promethearchaeota archaeon | reverse complement strand
GGGGTCACATATGAGCGCGGAGTTTTTCTGCCACAAAAAAAAGAAAATTACCACTAAGGCACTAAATAGGGGGTGCCTATGAACGGTTACAATATTACTTGTCCAGAGTCCGGCCGTATTTTTTGAGAAATTTTTCAACCCGACCGGCAGTGTCAACCAGCTTCTGCTTACCGGTAAAAAATGGATGGCAGGCGGAACAGATCTCTACCCTCATTTCCTTGTTAACGGATCCAAATTCCACCTTATTGCCGCAGGCACACTGGGCCGTAATTTTATTATATTCAGGATGAATACCTTGTTTCATTTTATGTAATCCTCCAAAACAGCTTTAGGGGTTTGCCCAAAAATAAGGAAATATACAGCGATATAAAACCGGCCGACCGGATTACTCGCCCGGTTATTTTTTCTACTAAGAAACCGCGTATTTTAACCTATAATGATAATTTTTCAACCAATTAAACTAATAAAACCAATAGAACCAATCAAACCAAATAAATCATCCGTTCATGGAAGCAAAAAATTCCATGTTGTCCTTGGTACCTTTCATCTTATCCAGCAAAAATTCCATGGAATTGATCGGACTCATGGACGACAGGAGTTTCCTGAGTATCCACATCCGGTTCATAACATCAGGCGTAAGCAGCAATTCTTCCTTTCTGGTTCCGGATTTGTTAATATCAATTGCCGGGAACAGGCGCTTATCCGCCATCTTCCGGTTAAGTACCAATTCCATATTACCAGTGCCTTTGAACTCCTCAAAGATCACCTCATCCATACGACTTCCGGTTTCGATCAGCGCAGACGCAATAATCGTAAGACTGCCGCCTTCCTCAAGATTTCTAGCAGATCCGAAAAACCGTTTGGGACGATGCAGCGCGTTTGAATCAACTCCGCCGGAGAGTATCTTGCCGCTCGGCGGGACCACGGTGTTGTAAGCGCGGGCAAGACGCGTGATACTGTCTAATAGAATCACTACGTCCTTCTTATGTTCCGCAAGACGCCTCGCCTTCTCGAGAACCATCTCCGCAACCTGAATATGACGCTGCTGAGGTTCATCAAATGTAGAACTGATAACCTCTGCATTAACGCTTCTTGCCATATCCGTCACTTCCTCGGGACGTTCATCAATGAGCAGTACAATTAATATAACCTCCTCATGATTCTTTGTGATGCTGTTTGCGATATCCTTTAGAAGCACCGTCTTTCCGGTACGTGGCGGGGCTACTATCAGCCCGCGCTGGCCTTTACCGATCGGTGACATGATATCCATGATACGCATTGAATAATTGTCGTGTTCCAGCTCTAATTTTAAACATTCGTTTGGATGTAGGGGAGTTAGATTTTCAAAAAGCGTCTTGTATCTACCGCTTTCCGGTGATTCAAAATTCACCCCGTCAACCTTTAGCAGGGCAAAATAACGTTCACCCTCTTTGGGCGAACGGATAAACCCTTCAACAGTATCGCCTGTGCGAAGACTTAAGCGACGGATCTGGGAAGGAGAGACATAAATGTCATCAGGACCGGGGAGATAATTATAATCAGGAGCGCGCAAGAAACCAAAGCCGTCCGGCAGGATTTCAAGAACTCCGCTTCCTCGGTTATTCCCGTTTTTCTCAATACGAGAAGCCCTGGCTTTGAGAATGGCAAATATCAGCTCCTGTTTCCTGAGGTTGCTGACTCCTTCAACTTTCAAATCCTTGGCCATCGCGGTCAATTCATTAATTTTCTTAAGCTTTAAATCGCTAAGATTCATAAAAAAAATTCTCCTTCCCTAATGAAAAAGTGTACTGTAAGGATACTAACCCAGATAAACTGGAATTCTTTAAAGGCACTAAAAAAGTTTCTATCAATATGTAAACGTTCACCAGCGCTGCTTCTGGAATCGCGCAGGCTCGCTTACCTGCGCGATCAGGTCTGCCCTCTATGCTATTAGCCGATTTCCCTTATCACGGAACATCTACAGCACACGAGAACGTATACAAAGCAAGGGTTTGCGATCCAGCAGCTTTATGCTGGCCCCCCGTGACCGGATACAACCGGATCGAGGGGACATAACGCAAGCAGGCGGCTTATATTGCAATATCTCTAAAACGATAATTATTCGAGGATGTTGATTCGAAGACAGAAAACTGAGTCGAGACGGAACATTATAAAATCGGAATGCGGTTTCTGACCCTAAGTAAGTAAATAATTCAGGATGTATCCTGTTTAGGGATGTGGATAAAATTTAATTTTTCCGTTTGCATCCTTTGTTTTGCAGTTTAGTACCTTAGAAAATATTTTCGTGAAGGTACTTATACCCCTCATGGTGGTACTGAAAATAGTCCATGACCTTTAAAAAATTCCGGTTTATCCGGGTTACGCTTTTTCCAAGTCGGCCAGCTATGATCCAGTAAACACAGCCCACCTTACAATATTTTCTACCCGTAGATTTAAATTGGATGCTTCAGAAGTATTTTTTTGACCGATTTATAAAATAGGCAGGAATAATAATTGAATAGTTGCATCAGAACTATCATCATAGTATTTATTAACATTCATGCTGTCAAGATTTTTTTTATCAAACAGCAATATCCTTCCGCTCCCATAGTAATACATTCAAATGAAGCAGCTGCAAACAGGTATCTGCCCAGGCACCGGTATTTTCAACTACATGATGAGCCCTTAAAACCTTGTCGGCCATCAGCCCCTGAGCGACAAACGCTGCTTCGGCATCTTGAATGCTTGTGTTGTCACGTCTACGCAATCGCTCAATACATTGTTCTTTTGTACAATAGACTACTATCACTGAATCAAAGTCATCTTCCCATTTCGCTTCAAACAGCAACGGCACCTCTACAAGCGCCGATCTGCCCGTGGAACCTTCTGAATATCGGCCGACCATCTCATTTATAGACTCCCTTGCCATGGGATGGAGGATTGCATTAACCCTTGCACGAAATTCGCTATCCTTAAAAATAGCATCACGCAAAACCGGACGGTTTATTGTGTCATCATCCTTTTTGAGAAACTTACGGCCAAAGACATCTACAAACGCATTCCACCCTGATGCCCCTGGTCTCAGCAGATCCCTGCATATTGTGTCTGCATCAATATATTCAACCCCGCCGATCCTCTGTAAATAACGAGCAACCCGTGTCTTGCCGGACCCTATGCAGCCGGTGATTGCCACGACCCTATTCTTCGTCATTCATCACTCGTCATTCGACACTTGTCCAGGACAGAGGCAATATCAGGCCAGAGTGGCGCGGTAAAACGCATTACTTTCCCGCTTGAGGGATGAGTGAAGGCCAAGACGCTGGAATGGAGACACTGACGCTTGATCCCAAGTGAAGCACACCTCCGGTCCTTTCGACCGTAGACCTCATCACCCGCAACCGGACAATTTTTTTCAGCCATATGTACCCTTATCTGATGAGTTCGCCCTGTTTCAAGCTCCAGTTCGGCATATGAAAAAAAATTGGAAAACTTTTCAAGAATCTTCCAGTTCGTGACTGCCTCCCTGCCCCCGGATTTAAGAACAGCCATTTTCTTTCTGCTCACGGGATGTCTGCCGATGGATAAAGAGATACGACCTTCCCGCGCTTCCGGACAACCGGCAAGAACGGCATGGTAGATCTTCTTCACTTTCCTTGCCTTGAATTGATTTACAAGACTGTGATGCGCCTGATCGTTCTTGGCAACGACCATTATCCCGGACGTATCCCTGTCCAGACGATGGACAATTCCCGGCCGCATCTCACCGTTGATCCCGGACAGATCATTGCAATGAAACAATAACCCGTGAACCAGGGTTCCGGTCTTGTGACCGGCTGCGGGATGGACGACTACTCCAGGAGGTTTTGACAACACTATCAGTTCGTCATCCTCGTGAATTATCTCAAACGAAATATCTTCAGGTATCAGAGATGACGGCTCGGGCGGCGAAATAATTACCTTGATTTCATCTCCTGATTGGATACGGTAACCGGCTTTACGCCTCTGCCCATTCAGCAGAACCAGATCGAAGCGGATTAGATTCCGAACCATTGAACGGGTCGCACCCGGAACCCGATTATTCTGCGTCAGAAACAGATCAAGTCTCTGACCTGATGCCCAGGGCTCGACATTAAAACAGAAGTACTGACTATTTTGAGGGTCACTGTGCAATTAGGAGTTACGGAATAAAATCAAAGAAACAAATTAAGAAACGCGGAAATATATTGAAAAGTCTGAGATTATAATGTCAGACTGAAAAACGATAAACTTAAGGGATGTGGAAATATTTAAGAAAAAATCTTCTCTATTGTTTGTTCAACCTCTCCTTCTTCCACCTGACCGGCCAACGCCAGTTCCTTTGTCAGAAGCTGTTTGGCTGTGTCCATCATTTTCCGTTCGCCAAAGGAGAGGGTCTTGGATTCTTTCAATACGTACAGATCACGCAGAACGGATGCAATTTGATCTACGGAACCGGTCTTGATTTTTTCCATGTAATCACGATAACGCTGGTTCCATGGCTGAGGTCGTATTTTCACATCCTGATCTTTCAGGATATCATAGACGCCTGCAGCCTCAACGTCGGAGATTATCGTCCTCAATCCCACATTATCACTGTTTGACGTTGGAATCATAATTACCATGCTGGAACCGAGAATTTTAAGCACATAGAACGACAACACCTTTTTCCCGACCTTTCTATCCTCGATGGACTCTATCTTTCCGACTCCATGAGAAGGATAAACTGCCATGTCCCCAACATTAAACACTTATAATCCCCTCAAACCACTGTTCCGGCTAAAATAGTGTACAAACACAGGATTATGCAAGATTAAAGAGCTACAGTTACCATTTTCACAATACTGAAAAACCAAAAAAAGTAATATAACACATTTTTTAAAATTAGCAAGGAGTCTGTCGGGGTTAGGAAATCAGGATTGGAACCCGGCGCCGGTAAAAGTTCACCAGGGAGGGAATAAACATCAGGTCTCTAAGGAGGTTCGCCATGGGTTGATTTGATTCATAGCGGCAGGTATTCCCTGTTCAATGATCAAACGGACACCTTCCTCCACATGACTCATCCCGGTCATCAGACAATCAAGGTCATCGGAATCCAGTCCTGCCAGGACATATCGATCAGCCGGCATCTCACCGGAAGGACGGCCGATTCCGATCTTGATTCTGGGAAAACCGGTTCCCCCGAGATGATTAATAATGGAGACAATGCCTTTGTGTCCTCCTGCTCCCCTGCCGACTACAATCTTGATCCTTCCTTGAGGCAGGTCAAGATCATCATGGACAACGATCACCCTTTCAGCCGGCACCTGATAATAGCGGGTGATCGCCCCAACGGCCTCTCCGCTTAAATTCATGTATGTATCCGGCTTCACCAGCAGAACCGGTGTGTTCCAAAGCATGGCCCTGACCTGAAGCGCCTGCCGTTTTGAACCCTTGAAGACAAGGGAGAGCCTTTCGGCCAGATAGTCCAAAAAAATAAAACCGACATTATGTCTGGTCGACGAATACCTGTCCCCGGGATTTCCGAGTCCAACCAACAAATATAATTTGTCTGCCATGTTAATTTAAATGTAAATAAAAAAGCCGAAAAAGGAGACCTCTTTCCGGCTTTTTTATATTTCACTTTATCTGGGTTAGAACCTAATAAGATCCGTTGATTGCGATTCAGGGTTCCACTCAAATAAACCTTGAACCCGAAACCTGTTATTTCTTTTCAGACCCGGATGCGGATTCCTCCTCTGATGACTCTGCGGCCGCTTCCTCATGCCCTTCTTCCTCCTCAAGCAACGTATCATCATCAATAATTTGCGCCGTTGTCACAGTCGCGCAGGTCGCATTCTCCTTTTCAAGGAGAGTCACCTTGTCGGGGATATTCAAACTTTTACAGGTGACCGAGTCGCCAATGTCCAGATGCGTGATGTCAACTTCGACACAATCAGGAAAATCAAGCGGCAAGGCCTCGAGACACACCTTGCGCTTTGCGACTTGCAGTTCACCTCCGGATTCAAACCCTTTTGCTTTACCGGTAAATTTTACATCTACAAACAGCTTGACAAGGGTATCTAAAGAAATCTCAAGAAAATCAGCATGAACCAACGTTCCCTGCACCGGATCAATCTGGACTTCTCTAATCATAACGTGCCGTTTTGCCGGCAAATCGCCATTTTCAATCTCAAGAGAAATCACGGCATTGCGCCTGTGAATCCCAAAAAGCGTCTTTGTAAAAGGCTTTGTTGTCAGTTCCAGGGCCATGGAATCGATTTTCGGGCCGTACAAGACAGCCGGAGTCATCCCGGCCCTTCTCAAGGCACGTGCATTGCCCTTTCCAAATGTCTTTCTTACACGTGCGGTCAAATCTACCTGTAACATCTGCTAACCTCCTGATCCGGACAAGCCGGAAAAGTAACTAAGGGTGGGGCCGAAACAATTTCCCATCCCTTACACGAAAAGTGAACTTACTGATGCCTCCGTATGGATATTCCTTATAGCCGCACCAAGCAGTTCGGAAACCGAAAGAACCTTGATTTTCACGCATTTTAACGCGTCCCCGGAAAGCGGGATGCTGTTTGTGATTATCAATTTCTTAATACGGGATTTCTCAATCCTCTCTATAGCCGGCCCGGAAAGCACACCGTGAGAACAGCAGGCATAAACCTCGGTTGCACCGGCACGCTCCAGTATATCCGCAGCGGAACAAAGAGTTCCGGCTGTATCGACCATATCATCCAAAAGAACGGCTGCCTTGCCGCTGACGTCACCAATCACGTTCATGGCTTCGGATACGTTGGCACGCTCTCTTCTTTTATCAATAATAGCCAGGTCCACATCAAGCCGCTTTGCAAAGGCCCGTGTTCTCTCAACCCCGCCCGCATCCGGGGAAACCATGACAAAATTATTTTTGAATCTGCTTCCCAGGTATTTCAAGAGAACCGGAGCCGCATAAAGATGATCCACCGGGATATTGAAAAAACCCTGGATCTGTCCTGCGTGAAGATCCATGGCCAGGATACGACGCACTCCCACGGACATCAGCATCTCCGCAACAACTTTGGCGGTTATGGGTACCCTGGGCGCCACTTTTCGATCCTGTCTTGCATATCCGTAATAGGGTATAACCGCGGTAATCCTTCGGGCTGACGCCCTTCTCAGTGCATCGACAATGATCATTAACTCCATAAGATGATCATTCACAGGCGGGCAGGTCGGCTGGATCACGAATGTGTCCGTCCCCCTGACATTCTCGCCGATCTCAACAAAAATCTCACCATCACTGAAACGCCGGATCTCTAAAGCGCAGAGCGAAAGATCAAGATACTTGCAGATCTCCTCCGCCATCGACTTGTTCGCCGTGCCGGACAATATTTTTATATCTTTTAACATTTTATGGTTTTAAAAAGTTCAACTCAGGATTCGCTCAAAAACAACCTGGGACATAGTCTACCCGTAAACGGTTCCCTACCCTGACAAAATGGCTGGGGCGGCAGGATTCGAACCTACGAATGCAGGCGTCAAAGGCCTGTGTCTTACCACTTGACGACGCCCCAGCAAAGGCGAACCTGTTAATTCCACTCGCACGGCTTGGTCAAAAAAACATCGGAATATAAGAGGCGAAATTTTCCAAAACTCGCCTCGGCTTTTTTATAATCAGCAAAAAGGCCGAACACCGTGGGACCGCTTCCAGACATCAGGGCGCTCCGGGCACCGTCAGTCAACAGTTGTTCCTTTATCCTGCCGACCTCAGGATACCTTGAGACCGTCACGGATTCCAGATCATTAAAAAACCCGGAAAAGTCCTCACCGCGCGGATACCTGCCGGACTCCGCATCAGGGGCTGAGCCGGAAGCCAACATATATGGATTCCCCGGGGTTGTCAACGCTAAATTCTCATATACCCATTTTGTTGATACGGGAAATCCAGGATTTACAAGAACCACACTGAAATTGTTAAGACCTTGAATCTCCAGTAACCGGTCCCCGATCCCGGTTGCATCCGCAGCTTGAAAGTCTGAAACAAAAAAAGGAACGTCCGCTCCGAGGGAACGTGCCATATCAGCCAGACTTTCAGAATCAAGCCCTGTGCTGAACAACTTGTTCATCCCTTTTAATACCGCTGCCGCATCACTGCTTCCGCCTCCAAGACCTGCTGCAATTGGAATCTTTTTCTCTAAGTCTATTTTAATTCCATGGGATATTCCGGTATGTTTATAAAAGGAAAGCGCAGCCTTAAAGGCCAGATTAGTTTCATCCTCCGGCAAATCGATTCCAGGGCATGAAAGGGAAATCCCTTCATTTTGAGGGATTATACAAAGATGGTCGGAAAGCCCCAATTTCTGCATCCGGGTCTCGATGTCATGGTAGCCATCCGGCCGCCGGCCTATTACACGCAAAAACAGGTTGATCTTTGCAGGCGCCCATACAGACAGCGCCTGTCCAGGGCATGAAGATACCATTTTAAGAACCGGTGTTGCCGCTGATGTTCACATAACGTATTTTGAGATCGTACAGGATATTTTTGAGCATTTTTTCCTCATCCTCGGTCAGATTGCCCTTTGTCTTTTCCCGCAGCATATTGAGTGTGTCAATGGAATGTTTTGCAAGCACCAAATCCCTGTTTTTTTTCCCGGTCCGAGGCTCGCTGATCTCTCCAAGAAGAAACAGCGTCGAGGTGCTCAGGGACATCACGAGATTAGTAAATGTGACCTCCGGCAGTGCGCGTTCCCCGCCTGACTCATTTGTTTTTTTTTCAGCACTCATTTGCCTGTCCGCCTTTAGGATTCGCCCAAAAATAAATTTACATTTTCAGGTGTTGAGACGCCCGCACGGCAAGGCGCGAGGAGGGCGAATAGCAGGGCTATTTAACCGACGAGCAACGCAGCCATGCGGGATGGATCGACTCATGAAAATGTGAAGTTATTTTTGGGCGAGTCCTTAGCCCTTATCTTTAAGGAAGCTCCAACACCATGGCGTGGTCAATGTATTCCAGCTTCCTGACCTGCTCCAGATGATCCTTTGTCAACAATGTATCCGTATTTAACAGGATAACGTTCTGACCATGATCAACCTTGCTGCCCACAGTCATCCTCGAAATATTGATTCCAAAATTTCCCAGAGTCGTTCCCAGCGCACCGATTACTCCGGGTAGATCTTGATTGTAAACAAACAGCATGGGCCCGCTTGGCAGGGCCTCCATCCGGAACGAATTCACCCGAACCAGCCTCGGTTCATTCTTTCCGAATACAGTGCCTGCGACTATATTTTCTCCTTCCGAGGTCCTGACCCTGATTGAGAGAAGATTTGTAAAGTCATCTGAATCACCGATTTTTGACTCAACAACCTTGATCCCTCTTTCCTTGGCAATTATAGGGGCATTTACATAATTCACCTCGTATTTCAAGATTGGAGTGAAAAGTCCTTTTAAAAAGGCAACCGTGACTGGTCCCGTGACCATATCTGCAAGGTCTCCGATAAACTCCAGGTTAACCTCTAAAATTCCGCCTTTGGAAATCTGCATCTGGAAGGAACCCAGCGTTTCGGCAAGGGACACATACGGACCTACCTCTTTTAACACGTCGGAACTTACGGACGGAACGTTCACAGCATTGGAAACAGTCCCGTTCAATAGATAATCCGCCATCTGCTCGGCAATCACACGGGCAACACTTAACTGGGCCTCACTCGTGGATGCCCCCAGATGAGGTGTGCAGATAAAGTTGTCAAGAGCAAGAAGGGGCTGATTTACCTTTGTTACAGGTTCCTCGGCAAATACATCCAGAGCGGCGCCGGCAATTTCTCCGCTTTTCAACGCCTCGTAAAGCGCCTCTTCATCAACCACACCGCCACGTGCACAGTCAACAAACATGGCGTCATTTTTCATGTTCTTGAAGACCTCGGTGGAAATGCAGTTTTTGGTCTCATTTGTAAGCGGCACGTGAACCGAGATATAATCCGACCGTTTGCAGAGTTCCTCAAGCGACACAGGCTCAATACCTTTCTTTTCCACAAGATCCGCAGGCATATAGGGATCATACGCAAGGACCTTCATGCGAAGCCCTTTTGCGCGGTCTGCAAGAATACTTCCGATCCTGCCGATCCCGAAAATACCCATAGTTTTACCGGTAACTTCTCTTCCCATGAATTTCTTCTTTTCCCATTTGCCGGCCTTCATGGATGCCGTGGCCTGGGGAATATTCCTGGTAAGCGACATAATCATGGCAAGGGCGTGCTCCGCAGCCGTAACGGCGTTGCCTTCCGGAGCATTCATGACAATGATGCCTTTTTTCGATGCTGACGGAATATCAACATTGTCAAGACCAATACCAGCCCGTCCTACAATCCGTAATTTTCCCGCAGCCTCTACTATTTCCTTTGTAACCTTGGTAGCGCTTCTGATAATCAGTCCATCGTATTGGGGAATGATCTTTTTCAACTCCTCAGAAGAAAGCCCTACATTTACATCAACTTCCACCCCGGCGTCCTTGAGCACCTCCACGCCGACAGGCGCCAGATTGTCACTAATCAAAACTTTCATGGTTTTCCTTCTTAATAAGGCCGGTTAAGGGATGAAAAATTACATGGGAAGTAATTTCGGCCCATCCCTAAAGGTTTTAAATTCATAAGCGTTTACCTACGCCATACCCAAAAAAATATGACAACACAAACAAAATTTGTCAAGAACTCTATTCAAGATAAAATTAAATCAGTCCTTAAAACACGAGGAAAAATCGGCCGGCTCGTCATCTTCATCTTCCTGGACATGAATCTTGTCATATCCCATCTCAACAACGATCTCCTCCCTTATCTCTTTAAAACGACTTTGAAATAATTTCCGTACAAAGCCATCGTCACCGAGGTAGGACACTATGTTAGCGGATACCCGGTCTATTATACCTGTAAGCGCCTTTCCAACTTCGTCATCACTCACAAAGACCTGTTCTTTAATAACGGACATTGATATGCTTTTGCCGAATTTCTCACGCGCCTTCTCAAGTATTTGAGGATCCTTTTCAATCAATTCGGAGAAATAATCATCAGACAGGGGCGCCACAGCCTCACACCGGATCCTGACGTTCCAGCGGTCTCCGGCTATGGTCTTTGATTCATTGTAAAATGAGAATTCCACACCATTGGATAATTTTCGAGTCAAAAGCAATTCCGGTTCCCGGATATTTTTTTCCATTATATTCATATGCTCGATGGTAAATATTCGGCTTGATGCCGGAAAATAGTTAGAACCACAAAATTGTAAATATTCGGCAGCGCTTCACAGGGAGGTAAGCAGGCTGATCAGCTATACTTTGGTATGCTGGGCAGCCTGATCGCCTTCCTGTGGAGCGCTGCCGAATATTTATGCTCGATGCTTGTCATTTTTTGGCAACACGTTATAATCTGACAGTTTGAAGATTATTTCAACCCCTAACAGGACAAATCAATGCTCACAATATACAACACAATGACCGGCCGTAAATCACCATTCGAACCAATGGAACAAGGCCATATAAAGCTCTACGTCTGCGGAATCACGGCATATGACTACTGCCATATCGGCCACGCCCGATCAGTCCTTGTCTTTGATATGATCGTCCGCTATCTCCGCTTCAGGGGTTACAAAGTGACCTTTGTACGAAACTTCACAGACATCGACGATAAAATAATCAACCGGGCAAACGAACAGGATACCACACCTGACAAGCTTGCAAAACGATTTATTGAAAAATTTCATGAGGACATGAAAACTCTTGCAATCGTCCCTCCTGATATTGAGCCAAAGGCAACTGAACATATCCCGGAAATTATAGAGATGATTCAGGAACTTATAAACAAAGGAATTGCCTACCGGGTTGGGAGCGACGTATATTATTCCGTAAAAAAAATAAAAGATTACGGTAAACTTTCCGGTCGTAAACTTGATGATATGAAGGCCGGGGCAAGGATCTCCATAAACAAAAACAAAGAAAATCCATTTGATTTTACCCTCTGGAAAGGGAGCAAACCCGGCGAGCCGGTATGGGACAGCCCCTGGGGACCGGGCAGGCCGGGCTGGCATATTGAATGCTCTGCCATGAGCCGAAAATATCTTGGAGACACCTTTGACATCCATGGCGGGGGAAAAGACCTGATATTCCCGCACCATGAAAACGAAATCGCACAGAGCGAGGGAGCAACCGGCAAGCCATTTGTAAATACATGGATACACCATGGTTTTGTTACCATCAAGGACGAAAAAATGTCCAAATCTCTCGGGAATTTCTTTACCATCAGAGAAATCCTTGAAAGATATGATCCCGAGGTTCTCAGACTTTTCATGTTTTCATCTCAGTACAGGACGCCTGTAGATTTTTCCGAAAATGCCATGAAAGAAGCCTCAACCGGCCTTGACCGCTTCTACTCCTGCCTGGCTGAAATCGAACAGATCCCGGGTCTCCGTAAACCAGGTGAACAAGATGCGGCCGGTGAAAAAAAGGCTAACCCCGTAGCTTCCAAAAAAGAAAGAAAAAAAATCGAGACGATCAGGGATCGATTTTCAAATGCCATGGATAATGATTTTAACAGCGCCCAGGCCCTGGGCCATCTCTTTGACATGGTAAAATCCTTAAATCGAATCAGGTCCGCCCTGCCCTCCCATCCCGCCGCATCTGATCTTGAACTTCTCAGAAACGGCGCTGATTCACTATGTAAACTCACAAACATAATGGGACTTCTAAAGAAAAATTCCGTATTATATATTAAAGCAAAAAAGGCAAAAATATTTGAAGAATCCGGCATGGACAGGGCTGATATTGAAAAAATGTTAGAGCAAAGGAGTGCGGCCAGAAAACAAAAAGACTGGGCCAGGGCCGATGAAATCAGAAATGAATTGCTTGCCAAAAATATAGAAATCAAGGATGACGCACTGGGAACCACTTGGACAGTGAGGATATAAAAAATGAAAAGATCGCCCGCAGTTGCAGACCAATTCTATCCCGGCAACCCATCAAGGCTTTCCGGAATGTTATCAGATCTTATTCCTTCCACGCCAAACGCATCAAAACAAAACGCATTGGCGGTAGTCTCACCCCACGCCGGTTACGTGTATTCAGGAGCTGTTGCCGGTGAGACATTTGCCAGGGTAAACGTCCCGGAAGATGTCATAATCATGGGTCCCAACCACCACGGTCGGGGCGCTCCCGTGGCTCTTATGCAAGAAGGTGAATGGGATATGCCCATGGGTTCCGTTCAAATTGGAAGCGAACTTGCCCACCTCGTAGCCGATAATTCCGAAATCGTGGAACCGGATGACATAGCCCACCGTTATGAACACTCTCTGGAGGTACAGGTCCCATTCCTGCAATATTTTCAGAAAAACCTGAAAATCGTGCCCCTGGTCATTGCACGCATTCCATGTGCCACATGCCTTGAACTGGGCAGGGGAATCGCCAATGCCGTCAAAACCTTCGGAAAACCGGTCCTGATCGTTGCAAGCACGGACATGACCCATTACGAGTCCAGAAAGGAAGCAACGGCCAAAGATCAGATGGCGATAGACCGCATCAAGGCCCTGGACCCGGAAGGACTCTACAGCACGGTTCAGGACAACCGAATCTCCATGTGCGGGGTAATGCCGACCACAATAGCACTGGCAGCTTCCATTGAACTAGGCGCCAAAAACTCGGAACTGGTTCGGTACACGGATTCGGGCGAGACAAGCGGGGATGTTAACCAGGTGGTCGGTTATGCCGGGTTCGTGATAAGCTGACGCCATATATTACTTGACATATTGCTCCAGCTTCTCTATTTTCTGGTGGCAACAGACACAAACACCGCTGTAACCGATCACATATTGCTGGGGGATCGTCTAATGGTAGGACAGCAGACTCTGACTCTGCCTGTTGGGGTTCGAATCCCTATCCCCCAGCCATTTCTCAATTTTCGTGTTTTTCTTTACTCAGAAATTTTTTTAAAACACACTCTCTCAAACCCAAGAGCCGTTACAACAAACTTTTGCAGCCGAAGATTCCCATACTTTGATTCAAGCTTTTTACCGTACTCTTTTACCTGTTTTTCGCCATTTTGCATCTGTTTTGCAATTTCGGGAATCCGGCGCAGCTCCTCTTCAGACAGCCCCCTTGCCTGGTCGGCGCTCATGCCGGCATCTTTAAGCTTTACAAACTTAAACTCGATCAAAACATCAAATACTTTGCCATACCGCTTATCAGGCCTGATAATCATGGTCAGATCAGCATATCTGCGGTCAATCTCCTTTTCGGAATCCATGATATAGATAATATCATTGTATAAAAGGGTCAGAAAAGCGGTCTTTATAGTCAGTTCATTGGCCCACCTGTAATCCCTGTTATGGAAAACCTTAAAATATCTCTCCTCCATGAACCTGCACAAAGGCGCCATATCCCCTTTTGCGTAAACTTTTTCCGCGGCAAGTTTTCCATCATCCCTGTCATCGGGTTCAGGCAGGAGCATTTTCTGCACCCGTTCCACATAAAGACCCTGCATTACCAGGTTGGGAACTTTTAAAATAACCTTTAGATCTTCTGTATCACCTGCAATGGTCAATACCCCGAAATAATAGAGAAAAGATACCAGGAAGGTATTATCCCGTGATTTATCCGTCAGCATTTCCCTGATGCCGAAACGTTTACTGATTCTTGATGCAACAACATGTTGATCCTTTTCCATCAGGCTCATCAGCAGATCACTTCCCCTGTGGATCCGGGCAATATACTCAAGCTTTGACTCATCCACCGCCAGATTGTCATCAAGCATTTCTCTTGGATATCGGCACGATTTTTCAAACTGTTCCAGAAAATATATGGATAAGGTCGGGTTATAAACAGACTCATCCGCCCCATGGGAAAAAGTATACCCGTCATAATAAGTCTGCATCAAATTCAAAGCCTCTTGAATTTTTCCCTTTTCAAACCCGCATTCATCAACAATCTTCTTGATTACATCTTTAAGTTCGGCCTGCTTAAATCCGCACAGATCATTAAACTCCGGCTCAAAATAGACATTTTTAGCAATATTATACCCGCTGGTGATATCGCTCATAACAACCGGAGAAACCCCTGTAATAAACACACGATCAAACATGGAACCTGATGTGGAGGATTTTATGGCCTTGAAAAAGGTTCTTAAAGGACCCTCTTCATGCACAAGAGCCTCATATCTGCCTTCAGAGGAGCGCTGCACGCCCATCATCACGGTATTGGCAAAATTATCATATTCATCTATAAGCAGATAAACCGGGTATGGAGTCATGCGGACAGAGGTAATAAGAGAATTAAGTGAATACAGGGCATTTTCACGATCAATTTCGATCAACGGCAGATTAAACCCTTTATAATTATAAATTTTATAAAAATCATTAATGCGCGCGTTAATATGATTAAACAGCGCCTTTTTTACATCTTCAGCGCTGCCCGTAGGATCAACACATGAAAAATCAAATTTCAGAATAAAATATGAATTACGCAGATCAGTGGGATTCTTCCCGACCTTCAACCCGCCGAAAAGCGCCTCAAACTCATCCTTTTTGTCCACATCATAGTAGTTCTCCAGCATGGAAAGAACAAGGCTCTTGCCAAAACGCCTGGGACGAATGAAAAGTTGAAAATCAGATTTTTCAAGCAAAGGAATTTTATCCGTTCTGTCACAGTAAAAATAACCCTTTGTAATAATCTTACGGAAATCACAGATACCGT
>JAIWHJ010000005.1:0-17074 GCA_048629695.1 Promethearchaeota archaeon | reverse complement strand
TTACATTCTTAAGGAGTCTGCAAAATATGGGGTCCCTTTGAACGGTTACGGTAAAACACTATACCATGGCCGGCTTGGTCATTCCCTGGCAATATCCCGGTGACTGACCGAGGCGTTTTCACCGATCTCCCGGAGCATTCCCGCCAGTTTTTCCACCAGGGCAACGGATCGGTGTTTTCCGCCCGTGCATCCGATACATATTGTAAGATACACTTTCCCTTCCACTCTATATTGCGGAATTAGAAATGTAAGCATCTCACTGATCCGGGTCATGAACGTGACGGCATGATCATTCTCCAGCACAAAGGAGGCTACTCGGGGTTCAAGTCCTGTTCCGTCTTTCAATTCCTCTTCAAAATAGGGATTTGGGAGAAAACGGACGTCAAAGACCATGTCTGCGTCAGCGGGCAGACCATACTTGAAGCCAAAGGAAACCAGGCTTACGCGAAGTCGGTCCCGCCTTTGCTCTCGGGAATAGTATTTGATGATCTCATCCCGCAATTCATGGGGGCTTAACATGGAGGTGTCAATGATCCTGTCCGCCTTATCCCTCAAGGTAGACAGCATTCTGCGCTCTCCGGCGATGCCTTTTTTAAGGGGCCCCAGGGAAGCCATGGGATGAGGCCGCCGCATCTGGCTGAAACGCCTGATCAAAACAATTTCATCCGCCTCAAAAAAAAGAATCTCAAGATTACACGACTTTTCCCTAAGTTTTAAAAAAACCGTATCAAATGAGGAGAGAAATGTTTCGTCCCTTGCATCCATGACCAGGGCAAGTCTGCCGGACTTCTTGTCCAGAAAGTCGGAAAGCAGAAAAAGAGGCAGATTGTCCACACAGTAATATCCGATATCCTCAAACACCTTTAATGCCGTGTTCTTGCCGGCCCCGGACAATCCCGTAATGATTACGGCCTTGGTATTATGCAATTCGGCTTTCCGGCCTGACACATCCATCACAATCTCAGCTTCCTGACCCATTTCATATAAAGTTCCGGGTTCCGGGTTTCAGGTACCAAGTTCAACGGACAAAGGCTTTTGTCCTGTAAACCCACTGAACCTCTGAACCTCTGAACCCCTCTACCCCTTTCACTCGCTTCTTGCAAGGATTTCCCTACATTCGGATTCGCCTGCGGCATTGATCAACATGGTCCTGATATGAGAATTATTCAAAAAACGGGTCAGCCGTGCAAGGCATTCCAGGTACGGTTCCGATTCTTCTTCAGGGGCCAATAAAAATAAAAAAAGATGAACAGACTTGCTGTCCAAGGCGTCGAAGGGTACGCCGTCAACACTTCTTCCGAAACAGATGAGGATTTTTTCAAGTCCCTTGATCTTTCCATGGGGAATGGCAAAGCCGCCGCCTTTACCCGTTGTGCCCAGACGTTCCCTTTCCTGAAGTACACTGACGATGTCGTCGACTTTAAGACCCGGACATTCTAAAGCAGCGCCTTCAGCTAACTCCTTAAGGACTTCCGCCTTTGTCCCGGCCGCAAGAAACGGCATAATTTTTGCGTCACAAATTCTGCAGATCAATTCATATACCAATTATGCAAACGTTTATCAGGCCAGCTTGGGCTGCTTTCTGTACTTGGATGGCAAAATATTCATCTGCTCCCGGTATTTCGCCACTGTGCGCCTTGCCAGCTTGATTTCCTCATTTTCCAGGATATTGACAAGGGTCTGGTCACTATATGGTTGCTCAAAATTCTCAGACCTGATGAGCTGTCGGATTCTCTGCCTTACGCTTTCAGATGAAACAGCATCTCCGTCATATCTTCCAATAGAGGATTTGAAAAAATACTTGAGTTCAAATATGCCTTGGGGAGTATGCACAAACTTGTTGGTTGTAACCCGGCTGATGGTCGATTCATGCATGCCTAAGTCCTCGGCCACATTCCTGAGAACCAGGGGGACAAGATGGGCCACCCCCTTTTCCAGGAATTCTCTCTGGAATTTTACAAGGCTCTCCACAACCCTGTAAATGGTGCGCTGGCGCTGCTGAATGCTCTTGATCAGCCAGATAGCCGACTTCATTTTTGACTTGACATATTCCCTTGTTGCCTCAGGGGTTTTTGTCTTATTTCTCAGGATATCCCTGTAAAATTGGTTTACACGCAGTTGAGGAAGCCCGTCGTCGTTCAGCATGATAACGTATTCATCATCAACTTTATAAACGTAGACGTCAGGAAGGATGTAATGTGGTTCCTCGTCATTGTAAGGCCTGCCGGGATAGGGCGACAGGCCAATGATGATTTTGACTGCGGCGAGCACGGCATCAACCGGCTGATGGGTCGCCTTGGCAATGGCAGCGTAATTTTTGGTTTCAAGCCTGTTTAAATATTTTTTTACAATAACAGACGCAAGGGAATCACCCAGGTTCAGCCGATCGAGCTGAAGTGCTAAAGAGTCCTGAACCGTGACAGCCCCGATGCCCGGGGGATCCATGTCCCTGATTTTCGTGATCATCCTTTGGGCGGTATGCGGGTCGCAACCGGTTTTCTCAATGATGTTTTTTTCGTCCACCTCAAGAAAGCCGTCAATATTCAGGTTCCCGATAATGTACTGGCCGACTTTTTCCTCTTCGTCGGTCATATCAGAAAGACTGAGCTGCCATTGCAGGTGGGCTTGGAGATTCGGCTTTTTCGTCCGCTGGTCCGGTCCCCCTGACACCGAAGACACATTTTCTTTAGGAGCCGCGGCAGGAGCTGTCTCATATTCATTAGCATAGTCATTCCAGTCGATTTCAGAGATGGATGAACCGCCTTCAAGGTCGACATCTACGGCCTTGGCTACCTCGGTACCCATTTCAGTCTGTTCTGCATTGGAGGCATCTTCGGGATGTGTCTCCTCTTCCGACTCCTCGGCAGTTCCGGCCACTTCAAGCACAGGATTTTCCTCAAGTTCCTGCTCCACCGTCTGAGTAAGTTCCAGCATGGAGAGCTGAAGCAACTTGATCGCCTGTTGCAACTGGGGCGTCATAACCAGTTGCTGGGCCAATTTGAGCTGTAGCTGCTGCTTAAATTCGAATCCCATCCCGTTATCCTGTAACGAATGATGAATGATGAATGATGAATGATGAATTTTTTGTTTTAGGTAACAATCCTGCTACCTGAATAATTCCGACCGCTAAAATCATAGACGTTCCTCAAAATTAAATTCTTTACTTATTGTTATCACTCGTCACTAGTCATTCGTCACTTAATTCACATGCTGAACTCTTCACCAAGATACATTTTCCTCACTTCTTCGCTTCCAATGATCTCATCAGCAGTGCCTTTTGCCAAGATCCGGCCGTTGTTCATTATATAAGCATAGTCGCAGACAGTAAGAGTTTCCCGGACATTATGGTCCGAGATCAGGATTCCAAGTCCTTTTTCTTTCAGTTGGCAGATAATCTTCTGAAGGTCTGCCACTGCCAGCGGATCTATTCCGGCAAAAGGTTCGTCTAAAAGGATGAAACGCGGATTGACCGCCAAAGCCCTCATGATCTCGACCCTGCGCCGTTCTCCACCTGACAGGGAATATGCACTGTTTCCGGCCAGATGCTGAATTTTCAGATCCAGAAGCAGTTGGTCTATCCGCCGGGCGATTTCCGATTTTGATAATCCCAGCGGTTCCAGAATTATCCTTACATTTTCTTCCACCGTCAATTTTTTAAAAACAGACGGCTCCTGGGCCAGGTATGAAATCCCTTTAAGCGCCCTCTTGTGTATCGGGAGGGATGTGATATCATCACCGTCCAGCAAGACCGATCCCTCATTCGGGCTGACAAATCCGGCAATAATGTAAAATGATGTTGTTTTCCCGGCCCCGTTCGGGCCGAGAAGACCTACGACAGCGCCGGTCAAAACCCTTATGCCGATTCCGTCCACAACCCGCCGTTTTTTGTACAGCTTAACAATGTCACGGACTTCCAGAACACCGCTGCTGTTTTCCTGTTTGTCCATCACTCCTGTTTCCCGAGATGTAAATATTCGGCAGCGCCCCGCAGGAAGTACCCTTGGAGGGCGCTGCCGAACATTTACAATTTGGTGGTTCTAGCTATTTTCCGGCATCAAGCTGAATATTTACCCCGGGATTGCCGCCCGAGCCCGGATAAAAGATGCCCTTGACACGCTCTCCTCTATTTTTACTGCGCTCCACTATGCTTGTTCCGGTATCCAGGTCAATTTCTATCATATTGCCGGTGACCAGGTTGTTATCCTGCCAGACCCTGCTGTTTCCGATCAGTTTTACCTTATTTTTACTGGCGCTGAATTCAGCACTGTCTCCGGCTGCGGACAACTCTCCTCTTGCAATTCTGACATTGTCGGTGGCGACTATTTTCTCAATTTTCTGCGAGTTACCGGAGGAAGATTTTTTTTTGGCGACTAATTTTTGATAATAGACCGTCATTTTGTCGGCGTTGATTATCAGATCTCCCTGTTTAGTCTCCACGTTGCCCGTAAATACCACAATATTTTTTGAGCTGTTGGATTCCATCCGGTCAGCCTCGATGTGAATGGGCGTATCAGGATTTGCGGCTGAACCGTAATTACAAACCCCTAAAAAAAGGAGGGCCGGAATCATGAAGCCGAACATTCGAAGGTATGAAAATTGCATTATTTTTACCGTTTTTGTTATTTGCACCCTAACCAGCTTTGTTTTCGTACAATTTGCTTATTCTCATTTTACTTTGTGTGTTTGAAATTGTAAAGACCGTTCACCATTTTCTTTATCGCAGGTTGATAAAAATGAAAAAAATTCCCATTTATTAACATCTTCTTTACATCTTATCACACTGCCATTAATATGGATGTGTTTTATTTCTTCCGAGCATAACCGATCAGCCGTGCTTAGGGCTCGCTCACGCTCAAAAATAAATTTACATTTTAAGATGTTGAGGTGCCTGTCAATCATGAAAAAGGGTGTTGAAAAGGCCGAGATTCTTATTGAATCACTCCCGTATATCAAGGAGTTCTACAATAAAACCATGGTCATTAAATATGGCGGTCATGCCATGATTGATGACGACCTGAAAAAGGATTTTGCCCTTGATATCATCCTTATGAAATACATAGGGATAAATCCGGTAGTTGTTCATGGGGGCGGACCCCAGATAAACAAACTTCTTGAAAAGCTGAACATTAGATCAAGCTATGTCCAGGGAATGAGAGTTACGGATCGGGAGACCATGGACGTGGTCGAAATGGTGCTGGTGGGCAAGGTAAACAAGGAAATCGTAGGTCTTGTCAACTACCACGGCGGCAAGGCTGTGGGCCTGTCCGGACGGGATGGTGATTTGATCAAGGCAAAAAAGCTGACACTCCTTAAAAATCAGGCAAAAGACATGCCGCCTGAGATCATCGATCTGGGCCGGGTAGGCGAGGTAATCCAAGTCAATCCCGAAATTCTGGTCGCCCTGGACACTCAAGGTTTTATCCCGGTCATTGCGCCTGTGGGAGTTGGTGAAGACGGACGATCGTATAATATCAATGCAGATTTTGTTGCAGGCGCCGTGGCTTCCCGTTTGAACGCGAGCAAACTCATCCTGCTTACGGACGTGGAAGGCGTCCTGGACCAGGACAATAACCTGATCGCCTCAATGACCGGCAAGGAGGCGGACCGGCTGATCGAATCAGGGACAATCGCGGGCGGTATGATTCCAAAAATCAGGTGCTGCCGGAAGGCCCTTTACGGCGAATTCTCAAACAATACGGACGGAACTGCCGGCGTGGCCAAGGCCCACATCATAGACGGCCGCATAAAACACGCAATCCTGCTTGAGATGTTTACCCGCCAGGGAATCGGCACGGAGATACTGAAATGAATAATAGTCAGGCAATCATGGAAAAAAGCAGCGCTTTTTTTATGGAAACATATGTCAGGTATCCGGCTGTCATGACGGAAGGAAAGGGATGTGTGCTAAAGGGTGAGGATGGACGGGAATATTTAGATTTCGTAGCTGGTATTGCCGTCTGCGGCCTTGGCCACTCTTTTCCTTTGGTGACCAAAGCAATCTGCGAACAGGCCGAAAAGCTGGTACACGTGTCAAACCTTTATCACACCGGTCCGCAGACCGAGCTGGCCCGGCTTCTTGTGGAGAACTCGTTTGCCGACAGAATTTTTCTTGCCAACAGCGGGGCCGAGGCAAATGAGGCGGCTATCAAGCTTGCAAGAAAACAGAGCGGCAAGGGTCGTTTTGAAATCATCTCCCTGGAAGGATCATTCCATGGACGAACTTTAGCGACGCTGGCTGCAACCGGCCAGGCGAAATTCCACAAGGGTTTTGAACCCCTGCCCAAAGGATTTCGTCATGCCCCGTTTGGAGACCTTAAGTCATTAGAAAAAATGATCAGGCCTGAAACCTGTGCAATCATGTGCGAACCGCTCCAGGGCGAGGGAGGTGTCCGTCCGCTTGACAAAGATTATATTCATGGCATCAGGAAGCTGTGTGATGAAAAAAACCTGCTTCTTATCTTTGACGAGATTCAGGTTGGAATGGGACGGACAGGCACTCTTTTTGCTTACGAACAGATTGGGGTCACGCCTGATATCATGACACTGGCAAAGGCTCTGGCAAACGGCCTGCCCATAGGCGCCATGCTGGCAACAGAGTCCATCGCCGCAGCCTTCGGGCCGGGAACTCATGCCTCGACCTTTGGCGGGAATCCCGTGGTCTGTGCAGCCGCGGTTGCAACTCTGAAAACCATGCTGACCGGCCGGTTTCTTGACGAAGTCCGGAGCAAGGGCGAATACCTTTCGGGAAAACTTATGACTCTGGCAAAGCGGTATCCCGGCCTGGCCCAGGGAGTCCGCGGCCGGGGGCTGATCCTGGGGCTGGTACTCACCCCTGCCGGCGTTCAGCTCGGCACAGCCATTGTCAACAAATGTTTCGAGCGTGGCATACTCATCAATTTTGCCGGCAACGCGGTACTCCGGTTTATTCCTCCTCTTGTGGTAAGCCGTGAAGAAATTGACACCTTGATCGAGGCCCTGAACCTGATCCTGGCGGAAACGGACCGCCACCGGGCTGAATAATTTCGTAGTTCAGGGATTCGAAAATTCGGGATTATTCCGCCTTGTGGCAGGATTGTTCTCTAAAACTTTAAACCTGCAGTTACGAATTTCTTTGCAAACAAACATATTATTTTGTACAAATTCCAGTTTATCCGGGTTGGGCAAAATAATATTTAATTAAAAATGAGAGAGAGCGTCATGCGGAACCATTTCCTGACACTTTTTGATTTCAAGGGAGAGGAACTGTCGGCCTTGGTCAAACGGGCCGCCGAACTGAAAAAGGAGGCCGGGGACCGGGTACGCCATCAGCAACTGGCCGGGAAGATTATTGGAATGATCTTTGAAAAACCTTCAACCCGCACCCGTGTATCTTTCGAGGCCGCCATGTACGGACTGGGCGGGCAGGTCATATACCTTTCCGGAAGAGATACTCAGCTTGCCAGAAACGAACCCTTAAAGGACATGGCCAGGGTAATGGCCAGGTACGTAGATGGTATTGTGGTCAGAACCTTTGGGCAGGAAATCATCGAGGAACTGGCCCGCTACTCTTCGATACCCGTGATAAACGGCCTGACGAACACCCATCACCCGTGCCAGATTCTGAGCGACATCCAGACCGTAATCGAATTCAAAGGGCCGATAGAGAAACTGAAAATCGCGTGGGTCGGTGACGGAAACAATATGGCAAATTCATGGATCCAGGCTGCAAGCAGAATCGGGTTTGAACTGATTCTTGCCTGCCCGGAGGGCTTTGAACCGGACCAGGCGCTTTTAAGTGAGGCCCGGGCCGAGGCCGCCAGGCCCATCACCGTGATACGCGATCCTGTTGAAGCGGTTCGGGATGCCGATGTGATCAACTCGGACGTATGGACAAGCATGGGCCAGGAAGATGAGAAAAATCAAAGGGATAAAATTTTTCAGCCCTATCAGGTCAACAGCGAACTGCTTAAAAAAGCAGGGCCAAAGACTATTGTGCTTCACTGCCTCCCGGCCCACAGGGGCGAAGAAATCACCGACGAGGTCTTGGAAGGCCCACAGTGTAAGGCATTTGACCAGGCGGAAAACAAACTTCACATTCACAAGGCAATCCTGGAAAAATTTATTTTGTAACTGCTCAGGTTGCCCGACCAATAATGCAAGAGTAGGGGCGAATCTTGTATTCGCCCGAATCAGGGCGATCACAAGGATCGCCCCTACGAAAAAACAATATAATTATAGCCTAAAAATTCGCCCGAAGGGCGCTAATTCAACACAACCCGGAAGCCGAAATCCGAACCATTCCCGGATTCCGGATTCCGACTTCTGGATATAAAAACATGCCGGCTGTTAAAAAAATCGTATTGGCCTATTCAGGCGGACTTGACACTTCAGTAATCCTGAAATGGCTCATAGAACAATATCAGTGCCCGGTAATAGCATTTGTGGCTGATGTCGGGCAGGAAGAGAACTGGGACCAGATCCGCGAAAAGGGCCTTGCAACAGGCGCTGAAAAGGTTATTATTTCAGATCTTAAGGAGAGTTTTGTCAAGGACTACATCTTTCCGGCATTCCGTGCAAACGCTATTTATGAAGGTTCGTACCTTCTGGGCACGTCCCTTGCCAGACCCCTGATTGCCATGGAACAGGCGGCTGTCGCCGAGGCGGAGGGCGCTGACACGGTCAGCCATGGGGCGACCGGCAAGGGAAATGATCAGGTCCGGTTTGAAATGACTTACATGGCTTTAAATCCGCAGTTGAACATTATTGCGCCATGGCGGATCTGGGATTTAAATTCCAGAACAAAACTGATCGCCTATGCTGAAAAACATTCGATCCCTATCCCGGTAACAAAGGAAAAGCCTTACAGTTCCGATGAAAACCTGCTTCACATCAGTTTTGAGGGCGGAATCCTTGAAGATCCCTGGCAGGCGCCGGAAGAGAGCATGTTCAAGTTGACACGGTCACCTGAATCAGCCCCTGACAAGCCCACATACGTTCACATAGAATTTGAACGCGGAAACCCGGTGGCCATTGACGGAAAACGGTTCGAACCCGCCGCGCTCATGGCCGGGCTCAACCATCTGGGCGGGGAAAACGGTATAGGCCGCCTTGATATGGTGGAAAATCGGTTTGTGGGAATGAAATCCCGCGGAGTGTATGAGACGCCGGGAGGCACTATTCTGCGCACAGCCCACAGGGATCTCGAGACCATCACGCTGGACCGCGAGGTCATGAAGATCCGGGACAGCCTTGTGCCAAGGTATTCTGAACTGATTTATAACGGATTCTGGTTTTCGCCGGAAATGAAATTCATGCAGAAGACCATTGACGCGGCCCAGGAAACCGTGAGCGGCGAAGTTCGACTCAAGCTTTACAAGGGAAACTGTATTCCTGTGGGACGCAGGTCACACAAGTCTCTGTACCGGGAAAGTTTTGCCACGTTCGAAGAGGACGAGGTTTACACCCAGGCTGATGCGGCAGGGTTTATCCGTCTCAATGGACTGCGATTAAAGATGCAGGCTTTGGGAATGATGAGTGATGAATGATGAATATTAGTTGTTCGGTTATCGGTTGTTGCCAATAGTTACAAGGTCTGAAAAATGGTTGATTTATTCTCGAAATCTTTGTCCTCCAAGCTTTGGGGAGGGCGTTTTTCTGAACAGACCGCTGCCTCTGTAGAGGCATTTACTGCTTCTATCCATTTTGATGCGCGGTTATACCGTCATGACATAACCGGCAGCCGGGCCCACGCCCGGATGCTTGCCCGCCAGGGCCTGATCACCGGGGAGGAGCGGGATCAGATCCTGAAAGGACTGGAGAGTATTGAAAAGGAGATAGAATCCGGCGTATTTGTCTTCCGTCCGGAACTGGAAGACATACACATGAATATTGAAAAAGCGCTGGTTGAAAGAATCGGACCTGCCGGAGAAAAACTTCACACCGCAAGAAGCAGGAATGACCAGATCTCGCTTGATATAAGGCTTTATTTGAGGGAAGAGACAGGCCGGATCATAGATCTTTTAACCGGGCTTCAAAAGGCATTTGTCCGCACGGCCCGTAAATACCTGGGCGCCGTCATGCCGGGTTATACGCATCTTCAGCGTGCGCAGCCCGTGCTCGTTTCTCACCACATGCTGGCCTATTACGAGATGTTCGGCCGTGACAGAGAAAGGCTTTCCGACTGCCTGAAAAGGATAAATATAATGCCTCTGGGGGCAGCGGCCCTGGCAGGGACCGGTCTCCCTGTAGATCGCGATTTCGTGGCCCGGGAACTGGACTTTCCGGCCATTACGGCCAACAGTATGGATACGGTCGGGGACAGGGATTTTGCAGTGGAATTCGTATCCGCCTGCACCCTGATCCAGATTCATCTGAGTCGGCTTTCAGAGGAACTCGTACTCTGGTCCAGCGACGAGTTTTCATTTGTCGATCTGGCGGACAGTTACTGCACGGGCAGCAGTATCATGCCTCAAAAGAAAAACCCGGATATTCCGGAGCTTATCCGAGGAAAAAGCGGCCGGGTTACAGGAAACCTCATTTCCCTGCTAACCATGCTTAAAGGATTGCCCCTGACTTATAACCGGGACCTTCAAGAAGATAAAGAACCGATCTTTGACACTGTTGATACGGTCTCACAATCTCTGGCCATTACAACGGAACTCCTGGACAACCTGGAATTCAACCTGGAAATCCTTGAAAATAGAGTAAAAACCGGTTTCATGACAGCCACGGACCTGGCCGACTACCTGGTTCTGAGGCAGATACCATTCAGAAAAGCCCACGCCATTGCGGGCAGGGTAGTCGCATATTGCCTGGACAACGGGAAGGAGCTTTCAGAATTAACTCTTGATGAACTGAAACGTTTTTCCGACATGATCGAGGATGACATCTTTTCACTTCTGACTATACAGGGGTCGGTTGACAGCCGTCAGTCCGCCGGAGGCACCTCGACAAAAAGCGTGGAACAGGCATTAATCAAGGCAGAGAAAACTCTAGAACTTAAAACATGAATATCCGCCTGAACAGATATTTTAATTACCTGATTTTTTCCGCTCTGGTACTATTCCTTACTTCATGCGGTTACAAGACTGATCTTGTCCCGCCCCAGGCAACGGTTCCGGCCCGGATCAAAAATTTGAAATACAGGCTGGACGAAACAGGGGTAACCCTTACCTGGTCTTATCCGACCAAAACAACCAATGGCACCGCAATTCATGAAATTCGAGCCTTTGAACTTTTCAGGGCCGTGATTCCCGAGGAAGATTACTGTCCGGATTGCCCTGTCCGGTTCGGGCCTTTTCTTGAAATCAAGGGCGGTCCTGTGATCGTTGACAAAAAAAACGTGACAGCCGAATACCATGAATCGCTCTTAAGACCGAATCATCGCTACTTTTACAAGGTGCGATCCAGGGCGGGATGGCTTCTGGCCGGCCAAAACTCAAACATTGTTTCATTCCTGTGGAATACGCCTGTGGATGCTCCACTGAATCTTAAGATTAAAACAGGCGATAAGGCCGTGACTCTTTCCTGGAAAAAACCGGCAGGGCTTATTGATGGCTCTCCTGTTATGAACCCCATATTTTTTCAAGTGGTTCGAAGCCAAACCGACGATAATTTCAGGCCCATAGGAGAACCTACGGAAGGCATGACATTCACCGACCATGCTGTAGAAAACGGAAAGACCTATTTTTACCGGGTCAGGCCGATTATTAAGACTCACAACACTCGGGCCGGCGGGAAGCTGAGCAAAGTCGTGTCCGGGGCGCCGAGAGATATGACACCTCCGGCGCCCCCGCAGTATATCACTGTGATAAAAATGGAAACCGGCATACGGATTGTCTGGGAGGCGGTTGTGGAAGAGGATCTGGCCGGGCACAGGATCTACAGGCGTGAAGCAGCTTCACGGGAACCGGTTCTGATCGGCGAAACCGGCGCATCACGAACCGTATATATTGATGTAAATCCGCCGAAAAAATCAGAGACATGGTTCTACTCTATAACTTCCTATGACAATGCTGATCCGCCAAACGAGTCTATTTTTTCAACTGAAGCAATCGTCATGATCCAGTGATTCGACTTGCGGGTTAAAAAAAACATGAATCATTTTGAATATAGAAACAACACCCTTTTCTGCGAATCCGTTTCCGTGGCGTCCATAGCCGAGGCTGTGGGGACACCTTTTTATCTGTACAGCACAGCCACATTAAGGCGTCATTTTAAGGCCTTTGACGGTTCTTTTTCAGACACTTCCCATATTACCTGTTTTGCCGTCAAGTCGTGCTCGAATCTGTCCATATTACGCCTTTTTGCCGGAATGGGCGGTGGCGCTGACATCGTATCGGGCGGAGAGCTTTTCAGGGCCTTAAAAGCCGGCGTGAACCCAAAGCGAATAGTTTACTCCGGAGTGGGAAAATCCGAACAGGAACTCTACTTTGCCTTGAAATCGGAAATTCTTTTATTCAATGTGGAATCAGAGCAGGAACTTCTAAGACTCCAAGAAGTCGCTTCCGGACTGGGGATCAAGGCACAGGTCTCTTTCAGGGTCAATCCTGACGTGGACGCAAAGACCCATCCATACATATCCACCGGCCTTGCCATGAACAAGTTCGGAATCCCGATTGAGGACGCGGAAGAGGTTTACGCACAGGCCGAAAAAATGCCGGACATCGATGTGTGCGGTGTAAGCTGCCACATCGGGTCCCAGCTTACGGAAATATCTCCGTTTGTAGAATCTTTTAGAAAGCTTAAGGACTTTATCGGCCGGCTCAAAAAAAACAACATCAACATCTCGTATCTGGACATTGGCGGCGGTCTCGGAATCACCTATGATGCTGAAGAACCGCCACATCCCAGGGAATATGCAAAAGCGATCAAACAGGAGATGGAATCTCTTAATAAAAACGGCTGCAACTGTACCTTGATACTGGAACCCGGGCGCGTTATAGTGGGCAATGCAGGTATACTGGTGACACGCGTGGAATATATCAAGAGAGGCACGGTTAAAAAATTCGTGGTTGTTGATGCGGGAATGAACGATTTTGCCAGACCCAGCCTGTACAACGCATTCCATGATATCCGTCCGGTGGAGCGGACCGAACGTGATCATGAGATGGTTGATGTTGTCGGCCCGATTTGCGAGACCGGCGACTTTCTGGCTAAAGACCAGGAGGTCCCTGTCTGCAATCCCGGCGATCTGATTGCAGTCATGAGCGCTGGCGCATACGGATTTTCCATGGCCTCCAATTACAATTCCAGGCCAAGGGCGGCCGAGGTGCTGGTGAATGGGGATGAGTTTTTTGTGATCAGAAAACGCGAAACCTATGAAAGTCTGATCGCCGGCGAAATCATACCGGATTTTTTGATAAATTAGTAAAGGTTCAGGGTTCAAAGATTGCGCCTGAACCTCTGAACCCTGAACCCCAAATGAAATTTCCAGTTTTTTTTTCAAAAATGAGCGGCACGGGCAATGATTTCATTGTCATTGATCACCGCAAGCCTTTTATCGACAAAGCAAATCTATCCGATTTTGCCCGTTCCGTATGCCAAAGGAAATTTTCCGTGGGCGCGGATGGTCTCATTTTAATAGAAGAATCTGAAAAAGCGGATTTTTCCTGGACCTTCTTAAATGGAGACGGCAGCATCGCGGAGATGTGCGGCAACGGCGCTCGTTGCGCTGCCCGCTTTGCCCACGCAAAAGGAATTGCGTCCGAAAAAATGCGTTTTATCACACTTGCGGGCGAGATCGAGGCACAGGTGACAGGCCGCCTCGTAAAAATCAGACTGACACGGCCCACTGACTTGAAACCGGGCCTTACGGTTGATATTTCCGGTTCCCCTCAAACCCTTCACAGTCTTAATACAGGGGTCCCGCATGCAGTGCTTTTTACAGATGATATAAAATCAGCGCCGGTTATCAAAGTCGGCCGTACTGTTCGTTTTCACGACATGTTTCAACCTGCCGGCACAAATGTAAATTTTGTTCAAATTGCCGGCAATGAACTCCATGTACGGACCTATGAGCGCGGCGTGGAGGATGAGACCCTGGCATGCGGCACAGGCGCCGTGGCATCTGCCATCGTTGCCGCCCTGCTCGGACATGTGGCCCCTCCGGTCAAAGTGACCACATCCGGCGGTGATCAGCTTTTGATCCATTTTGATGCAATCGGCAAGGCCGTAAACGGGCAGCCGGAAATTGACAAAGTCTTTCTCGAAGGACCGGCTATTTTCATTTATGAAGGCAGGCTGGGAGAAGAGGCATTACGGCTAAATCAAAAATAAAATGTATCTCAGACTGTCAGGTTCAAAATTCACGGTTAATCGCTTTGCTAACTTCAGTAACCCCTGAACCTCTGAACCTTGAACCTCTGAACCCTTAAAACAGGAGGAAATCATGACACAATTTCGTGGAGCCTTTGTTGCCATTGTAACACCATTTATTAACGGAAAAATGGATGAGCAGGGCTTAAAAGACCTGATCGAATTCCAGTTGGAAAACGGGACCCACGGGATAGTGCCGTGCGGGACCACAGGTGAGTCGGCCACCTTAAGCCACGAAGAACATCACCGGGTCGTGGAAATAACGATAAAAACCGTTAACCACAGGGTGCCGGTAATAGCCGGTTCCGGCTCCAACAGCACCGCAGAGTCCATTGAATTGACAAAGCATGCCAAGGATGCCGGCGCAGACGGCGCTCTTATGATAACGCCTTATTACAATAAGCCGACCCAGAATGGTCTCTATGAGCATTTCAAGGCCATTGCAGAGGCAGTGGACATTCCGATCGTCATGTATAACGTGCCGAGCCGGACCAGCGTGAACCTGCTGCCCGAGACCGTGGCCCGTTGCGCACAGATCGATAACATCGTAGGCATCAAGGAGGCCACAGGCAGCATGAACCAGGTGAGCGACGTGATCAGGCGCTGCCCGGATGATTTCTCGGTTCTATCCGGCGACGATTTCACGTGCATGGCTCAGGCGGCCATAGGCGGATGCGGCGTTATCTCCGTGATTTCCAACGTGGCGCCGAACGATATGTCATCTATGATGGATGCAGCCCTGGCAGGAAATTTTAATGAGGCCCGAAAACTCCATTACAAAATGTTCCCGCTGATGAATGCAATGTTTATCGAGACCAACCCGGTTCCGGCAAAGACCGCACTGGAACTCATGGGCAAAATCAAATCAAGCACACCGAGGCTGCCGCTGACCGGAATGAGTGATGCCAATATTGCCAAATTAAAGACAGTTCTCTCTGATTACGGTCTCATATGAATATTTAAGATCTACTTTTCCGGCAGAAATTATTCCACCGGACTTAATATAAGGAGAACTCACATCATGACAAAGGTTATTGTTGCAGGAGCGGCCGGTCGAATGGGAAAACGGATCGGCTGCATGGTAACCCAACATCAGGACCTGGAACTTGCAGCAGGATTTGAAACGGCTGAAAATCCCGCTGTGGGCGGAGACATTGGAGAAGTCGGCGGATACGGGGCACAGGGTGTGAGCATAGCTGCAAGCCTTGAGTCGGTAATTGATCAGGGCGATGTAATCATCGACTTCACGTTCCACAAGGCAACCATGGAATTTGCCCGCACGGCCGCCAGGCATAACAAGGCAATGGTGATCGGGACCACGGGTCTGACCCAGGACAACCTTAGTGAACTTAAAGAACTCAGCGCTGATTTTCCGGTCGTCCAGGCGCCCAACATGGCGGTAGGCGTTAATGTCCTTTTCAAGGTTGCAGCCAAAGTAGCGTCTATTTTAGGAAATGACTATGATATCGAAATCGTAGAGGCCCATCACCGCATGAAAAAAGACGCGCCCAGCGGCACCGCCTTGAAACTCGGGGAACTGATGGCCGAGGCAGTAGGCCGGGATCTGGAAAAAGTGGGTGTCTTTGAACGACACGGTATGATCGGGGAAAGGACGGATCAGGAAATCGGAATTCAGACCATCCGGGCCGGCGACATCGTGGGAGAACATACGGTCTATTTTGCCGGCGGCGGAGAACGGCTTGAGATCACACACAGGGCCCACAGCCGTGACAATTTTGCCAGGGGCGCTGCCAGGGCGGCGGCCTGGGTGGCAGGACAGCCGAACGGCCTTTACACAATGTTTGACGTACTTGACTTAAAAGATCTGTAATAACATTAACCAACAAGGTTGTAAATTATGATCAAGTTTGACAAGGCGGACAGGCTGAAAGAACTGCCGCCCTATCTGTTTGCGGAACTGGACCGGAAAAAGAAAGAGGCCCAGGCACGCGGCGTGGACGTCATTGACTTAGGCATAGGCGACCCGGACCTGCCGACTCCGGATAACATTATTGCAAAACTGGCAGAGGCTGCCGGGAACCCGAAACACCACCAGTATCCAAGCTACGCAGGGATGATGGATTTCCGCGAATCAATCGGCAGGTGGTATCAAAAACGGTCAAATGTAACACTTGATCCGGCAAAAGAAATTGTCTCCCTGATCGGTTCCAAGGAAGGAATCGCCCATATCCCGCTCGCCTTTGTAAACCCCGGGGATGTTGTGCTGGTTCCGAGTCCTGCCTACCCGGTCTACAAGATCTCCGCCATTTTTGCCGGCGGTGTGCCGTACGAGATGCCGCTTCTAAAGGAAAACAACTTTCTGCCCGACCTGAAAGCGATCCCGGCCGATGTGCTTAATAAGGCCAAAATGATGTTTATAAATTATCCAAACAACCCCACTGCAGCGGAAGCCACGACAGACTTCTTCAAGGAAGTTGTGGAATTTGCAAGCAGGAACAACATCATAGTGTGCCACGATTTTGCCTATTCTGAAATGGCTTTTGACAATTACAAGCCTCCAAGTTTCCTGGAAACACCGGGGGCCATGGAAATCGGAATGGAATTTCATTCCCTGTCCAAGACCTACAACATGACAGGATGGCGGATCGGGTTTGCCTCGGGCAATTCCGAGATCATCGGCGGACTGGGCCAGATCAAAAGCAACATTGATTCAGGAATCTTTGAGGCGGTCCAGGTGGCAGGGATTGAGGCGCTTGACGGCGACCAGTCCTGGTTGTCCGAGATGCGCGCAATTTACACGGACCGTCGGGATGTGCTG
>JAIWHJ010000004.1:15272-17125 GCA_048629695.1 Promethearchaeota archaeon | reverse complement strand
TTTTTTTTTAATGACAGTGTACATTCCTGTTGGTCAGGCCTTGCGGCCTGACCAACAGGTGTTTACTTTAACATAGTTATACGGGATTATGTTATCATCCATGGTTTTTAATGCCAGGGTTTGACAGAATGGAGGATTGATATGGCGGAAGAATTACTGATAGAACCTGAGGAAAAACAATTAAAAATAGAACCGGATATGGAATTTATTCGATATCTGAAGAGCGCCGGGGGCGACACCTTGAAAAAGTGTTATCAGTGTGCGACCTGTTCGGCGGTCTGTCCTCTGGCAACGGATGAAAAACCGTTTCCCAGGAAGGAAATGATCTGGGCACAGTGGGGCATGAAGGACCGGCTGATTGCTGATCCTGATGTCTTTCTCTGCCATCATTGCGGTGATTGCACAGCTTATTGTCCCAGGGGCGCCAAGCCCGGTGAGGTACTGGGCGCTATTCGGGCATATGTATACACACATTACGGGTTTCCCAAAGAACTTGCCAAGTTGGCTACAAGCGCAAAAAACCTGCCCGTGCTGATCGGCGGTCCTGCTTTTCTTATTCTGGTTGCCCTGGCAGTAGCCGGAGGGCTCCATATTCCTGACCCGGAAACTTTTAAGGCAGTCGGTTTTGGACACTTTTTCGGTCACTGGGACTGGCCCTGGTTGTCAAAAAATGTCTTTTTTATTGACATGATTTTTGTCCCCGTTTTTTTCTTTGCCGTTTATGCTTCATATAGGGGCGTTTCAGCCATGTGGAAGAAAATGTCGGAGGGGATTGAGGAGAATGAGGATTTCAAGCCATCCGTTTATCAGTACGTGGTGGACTTTATATGGCCGGCTGTTGTTGAGATTGTTCAGCACAAACGTTTTGAACAGTGTGGAACCAATTTAGACCGGGTGCGCGGTCATCTGCCGCTTTTGTACTCTTTTATCGGTCTTCTCACCGTTACTGTCTATTCTCTTGTGCGGAAAGATTTTGTCGGGATTTTTATTCCAAGCCTGCACGGTCCCATCCCGCTGATGGATCCGTTCAAACTGCTGGCAAACATAAGCGCAATAGCCTTTATTTTCGGTATTATGGTTCTGTGGACTAACAGGATAAAGTCGGAGAAAGAAGCAGGGACTTCCGGGACTTTTTACGATTGGTTCCTGATCGTGGAAATCGCTGTTGTCGGCATAACAGGAATCGGCGCTGAGGTTGCAAGGCTGGCGTGCGTTCCCGGATTGGCCTATGTCTTCTATTACATGCATCTTGTGTCAGTCCTGATGCTGTTCCTCTACATGCCTTACACAAAATTTGCTCATCTCATTTACCGGACTGCCGCCATGGCATTTGAAAAGTACAGGGAGAGCGGTTTTGTGATACAAAAACAAGCCTAAGATCCTAAGGGATGGGAAGGAAATAATTTCCATAAGGCAAAAAAAAGATGGGGTTGTTTTTGATTTCGGGCATCTCAGGATATGAGTATTGAGTATTGAGAATAAAGACACTATCTGGTTTTCCTCATCACTCATTACTCAACACGCAAATCTAAGTGGCCGAATATAAAACCAACCCCAAAAAGATCAGCCTGATAATATAGCGGCACTGCTTAACTGCAGTGCCGCTTTTTGTTTGTTTGCTTTAAATTGGAAATATTGTATTGATGTATGGCTGGAAATCGGTTAGTATATCACGTTTCGCTGGCGTAGCTCAATTGGCAGAGCAGCTGATTTGTAATCAGCAGGTTGCGGGTTCAAGTCCCATCGCCAGCTCCAGGAATGAACGTCATTTACAGGTTGATTACAGGACGTAAATGGTGATATTCCGACCTGTAAAATTCCAGGCTCTGAATTGTTGTTTTATTATGTGGAGG
>JAIWHJ010000004.1:14905-15262 GCA_048629695.1 Promethearchaeota archaeon | reverse complement strand
GCGGGTTCAAGTCCCATCGCCAGCTCCAGATGAGTAGTCGCGCGTGTCGACCCTTCTTTGTTGCTATTCATCAAAGTGGGGCTGCATCTGCGAAGGTGAAATGGAGGGGTTCCCGAGTGGTCAAAGGGAACAGACTGTAAATCTGTCGGCGACGCCTTCGGAGGTTCAAATCCTCCCCCCTCCACCAACGTAATCGATTACAGATGTCGGCAATTTTTACTATTAACGAGATATTCTGGGGTTGGTTTTAATTTCGGCCATCTCAGGATAAGAGATATGTTTGTTGAGTAATGAGAATAAAGATACGATCTGGATTTCCTCATCATTCACTACTAAACACGCAACTCTAAGTGGCCG
>JAIWHJ010000004.1:0-14895 GCA_048629695.1 Promethearchaeota archaeon | reverse complement strand
TAAATGTTTGACAGTGCTCCAGGTGTTCACGATCAGGTCTTTCAGCTATACATAAGTATGCTGGAAGGCCTGATCGTGGACAGATGGAGTGCTGACGAATATTTACATATTTTTAACATGGCGGGAATAGCTCAATTGGTAGAGCATCAGCCTTCCAAGCTGAGGGTTGCGGGTTCGAGACCCGTTTCCCGCTCCATCATCTTTAGGGTTCGCTTAAAAATAAATTTACATTTTCAGTTGTCAAGACGTTCGCATGGCAAGGACAAGCTACTGTTGCCTTTTTAATCAGGCTGATTGCCCACGTAGCTCAGCAGGTAGAGCACTTCCTTGGTAAGGAAGAGGTCACCGGTTCAAGTCCGGTCGTGGGCTCCAGAAATAAATATTTTTTTGTCCGACGGAAGTGGGACTTCAGTCCCGCAAAAACACTGTGCAACAGGCAGGGCTAAAGCCACACTACCAGTTATAACTTATAGCAGCATACGGTGAAAAAGCAGGTGTTTGCAAAGTAAAATATGGCAGTATATCGGCTTGAGGAGAATAAACATGGCAAAGGAGAAATTTGAACGAACAAAACCGCATGTGAATATTGGGACTATAGGTCACATTGACCATGGGAAGACCACGTTGACCGCGGCAATAACCAGGGTGTTGTCCTACAAGGGATTAGCGACATTTACCGCGTTTGAGGACATTGACAAGGCGCCTGAAGAAAAGGAACGTGGAATAACAATCGCAACAGCACATGTTGAATATGAGACTGCAAAACGTCATTATGCGCATGTGGACTGTCCCGGACATGCGGACTATATCAAGAACATGATCACCGGGGCCGCCCAGATGGACGGCGCTATCCTGGTTGTAGGCGCAGACGACGGCGCCATGCCCCAGACCCGTGAACATATCCTTTTGGCCCGTCAGGTAGGCGTTCCCGCAATAGTCGTATTTTTGAACAAATGCGACATGGTTGACGACGAAGAACTTATCGAACTGGTGGACATGGAGCTTAGGGAACTCTTAAGCGCATACGATTTTCCGGGAGACGACATTCCGATTATTACCGGAAGCGCTTTAAAGGCGCTTGAGAATCCGGAAGATGAGGAAGCCAACAAGTGCATCTTTGAGCTGATGGATGCGGTAGACTCTTTCATTCCTCAGCCTGAGCGCGATATAGACAAGCCCTATCTGATGCCTGTGGAGGACGTTTTTTCCATTTCAGGCCGTGGCACGGTTGCAACGGGCAGGATAGAGCGTGGTGTTATAAAAGTAGGCGAAGAGGTTGAGATTGTAGGGATAAAGGATACCGAGAAGACCACGGTAACCGGGGTCGAGATGTTCCGTAAGATCCTGGACCGTGGCGAGGCAGGCGACAATGTGGGCGTTCTGCTTCGCGGAGTCAAGCGTGATGAGATAGAGCGGGGGCAGGTACTGGCCAAGCCGAAAAGCATCATGCCGCACACGAGGTTCAAGGCTGAGTGCTACATACTGAGCCAGAAAGAAGGCGGACGTCACACCCCGTTTTTTAATGGCTATCGTCCCCAGTTCTATTTTCGTACAACAGACGTTACGGGGATAGTAACGCTTCCCGAAGGGGTAGAGATGGTAATGCCCGGCGACAACGTGACCATAGAAGGTGCTTTGATCACGCCGATCGCCATGGAAAAGGAACTTCGTTTTGCAATACGCGAAGGCGGACGCACAGTAGGCGCCGGCGTGATTAACGAAATTATTGAATAAAGTGGAGTTGTTGTGATACAGACACAGAAAATTCGTATCAGGCTGAAAGGGTATGACCACAAACTTCTGGACCAGTCGACCGGCGAGATAGTCGAAACGGCCAGACGTACTGGGGCAACAGTGGCAGGACCAATTCCGCTGCCGACATCTATCAATAAGTACTGTGTGCTCAGGTCGCCCCATGTGGATAAAAAATCCAGAGAGCAGTTTGAGATGAGAACGCACCGGCGTCTTCTTGATATTCTGGAACCTACACAGCAGACCATTGATGCCTTGATGAAGCTGGAGCTTTCCGCAGGCGTGAATGTAGAAATCAAGTTGTAGTTGTAAGGATTCAGACAGGCCGGATGTGTGGGGCTACATGCCTTTTGACCGGTTACGGCTCGACCTCAACAATTGTCGGTCTCATGGAAAATACTCGGATACGCGTTATTTGTTGATAATTCAGACAATAACCTTACAGGAAAAAAAAATGGGTAGCACGATTGGATTACTGGGGAAAAAGCTCGGGATGACCCGTATCTATTCAGAGGATGGCACGGCCATTGGAATAACGGTCATTGAGACCGGCCCGTGTATAGTTCTTCAGAAGAAATCCGTTGATAAGGATGGATACAATGCCATTCAGCTTGGTTTTAGCGAGAAAAAAGAAGCGCGTCTGAATAAACCTATGGCAGGACATATCGCAGCCGCAGGCAAAGGTGGATTTTATCACATCAAGGAATTTAAGGTTGATGATCCTAACCAATATGAAGTGGGACAGGAACTTAAGGCAGGCGACTTTTTTAAAATCGGTGATATTGTGGACATAAGCGGGATCACTAAGGGGCGCGGCTTTCAGGGCGTTATGAAACGCTATGGTTTCAAGGGCGGAAACAAGACTCATGGTTCCATGTTCCACAGGGCTCCAGGTTCCATTGGTTGCAGTGCATGGCCATCCAGAGTGGTCAAGGGTAAAAAAATGCCCGGCCATATGGGAAACAAGCAGGTCACCAAGAAGAATATTACGATTGTTGACATTCGTGATGAGGACAACGTCATGCTGGTGAAAGGGGGCGTGCCGGGAGCAAAGCAAGGCATACTGCGGATATACACGAAGACGGTTTGAGTAAATATTCGGCAGCACTCCACAGGAAGGCGATCAGGATGCCCAGCATACCTAAGTATCGAAGTCTACGCTTATCTGCTGAACAGCCATATCACCTCCCTGTGAAGCGCCCCGCAGGAAGTGCCCTTGGGGTGCCGCTGCCAAACATATACTTTTTTGATGGTTCTAGCTGTATTCCGGCATCAAGCCGAATATTTACCGCTTTGATATGGTTTTTTTGTAATTACTCAGGTTCAAAGTTCCGGAGTTTACGGTTTAAGGCTAAACTGATAAATAGGACAATCCCGCCTCCGGCGAAATAACCCTGAACCCTGAACCTTTTTTTTGATTGCTTGTCCTGGGGGTGCCTGAAGATGGCAGTGACAGAAATATACAATACTAAAAAAGAAAAAGTCGGAGAGATTGAGTTAAACGACTCCCTGTTTGGCGTGACGGTTAACTCACATATCCTCCATGATGTTGTACGAATGCAGTTGGCAAACCGCAGGGCTGGAACCGCATGTACCAAGACCAGGGACGAAGTCCGGGGTAGTTCAGCTAAGCCATGGAGGCAGAAGGGCACAGGCCGGGCAAGGGCGGGTAACAGACGTTCTCCGTTGTGGCGTGGCGGCGGGATCGTGTTCGGCCCAAAGCCTAGAAGCTACGCGTACAAGCTGCCTAAAAAAGTGCGCAAGCTTGGTCTGCGAATGGCGCTCAGTTCCCGTTTCGGGGACGGTCTTATGACGGTTTTGGACGATTTCATAATAGACGAAATTAAGACTAAGGCCTTTGTAGATATCATGAGTACCCTTGGTGTCAAAAACGGGCTTATCGTTATATCAGAGCAGAATGAACAGCTTCTGAAGTCTTCAAGAAATGTACCCGGGTTCAAGGTGCTTTTGAGTAATGGCTTGAATGTCTACGATATACTGCTTTATGACCATATCATCCTGGTACGGTCCTGCATCAGCAAGCTGGAAGAGAGGTTGTTGTCATGAATGACGTGTTTTCAGTGATAAAAAAGCCTTGCCTTACGGAGAAGGCGACCAAACTGCAGGATGATTATAATCAGATTGTGGTCAAGGTGGATTCCGGGGCCAATAAGATCGAGATCATGGATGCCGTGGAAAAGCTTTTCAATGTTAAGGTCGCCAAAGTTCGTACGGCGAACATGCACGGTAAAAAGAAGAAAGTCGGAAAGTATATAGGACACACCTCGAATTGGAAAAAAGCTGTTGTGACCCTGAAAGAAGGATATAAGATAGACTTTCGTAAAGATTTGTAAAATTGTGCAATCCTTTTGTTCTAACAGGCGTCAATGGATATGCATAACTTAGTTAAAGCAGTTAACTAATTGGTATTTTTTGAACTGCAAAAAAAAAATCGTAAATATTCGGCTTGATGTCTGAAAACAGCTAAAAATACCAAGCTGTAAATGTTTGGCAGCGCTTCACAGGGATGTGAGCAGGCTGTTCAGCAGATAAGCGCAGACTTCGATACTTTGGTATGCTGGCCAGTCTGATCGCCTACATGTGGAGTGCTGCCGAATATTTACAAAAAATCGGGGTTCTAAATGGCAATTAAAACCTATAAACCGACATCACCAGGCCGACGGAATTACGTTTCAATCGTCAATCCTGAGTTATCCAAGAAAGGTCCTGAAAAGAGCCTTGTGCGACCGCTGAAAAAGTCCGGCGGGCGGAACAACAACGGAAGGATCACTGCCAGACATATTGGCGGAGGACATAAGAGGAAATACCGGATAATTGATTTTAAGAGAAACAAGGTCGACATTCCGGCAAGAGTTGCGTCCCTTGAGTATGATCCTAACAGGTCGGCTAATATTGCTCTTCTCTTTTATAAAGACGGCGAAAAACGTTATATCATCTCGCCGGCGGGTGTGAAGGTTGGAGATGTGGTTGAGGCTGGTGATACAGTGGATATCAAACCTGGTAACTGCCTGCCCATGGGTAATATGCCGCTCGGCAGCATTATTCACAATATCGAGATGCGTATCGGCAAAGGCGCTCAGATGGTGAGAAGCGCCGGCGGTGCTGCTCAGCTCATGGCCAAAGAAGGTGATTATGTGCTTGTCAAGCTGCCTTCCGGGGAGGTCCGGAGATTCCACAGAAAGTGCAGGGCATGCATTGGACAGGTCGGCAATATTGAGTATGAGAGTCAGAAAGCCGGCAAGGCCGGTCGGAGTCGTTGGCAAGGTCGTCGTCCCAAAGTGCGAGGCGTGGCTATGAATCCCCATGATCATCCCATGGGCGGGGGCGAGGGAAAAAGTTCCGGTGGTCGTCATCCATGTTCGCCGTGGGGTATTCCCTCCAAGGGATTTAAAACTAGACGCAGAAAGACGTCTGATAAATATATTGTTAAGAAAAGGTCGTAATTAGGGGGTAATAAAGTGCCGCGTTCGGTAAAAAAAGGTCCGTTCCTTGACGACCATCTGCTCAAGAAAGTCAGTCATTCCAAGGAAACAGGATCAAGAAAGGTCATTAAAACTTGGTCCAGACGTTCACATATAATTCCGGAAATGGTTGGTCTGACTTTTGCGGTCCATAACGGAAAAAAATTTATTCCGGTCCTTGTAACGGAAAATATGGTGGGCCAGAAACTTGGAGAATATTCACCGACCAGAACTTTTTATAGTCATGCCGGCGGCAAGAAAGGCAAGAAATAAGGGTTCACAATAGCTGGTCTGAAAGCCGTTTACCGTAGACATGCTTGTCTTCTTAGAATGAGTTGTTCAGACAGCCTCGTTACGGATAAGGAGTTACAGAACTAATGGAAGCAAAGGCTGTAGCCAAATATATACGAATCTCACCTCAAAAGGCCAGGCTGATTGCTGATCTTGTAAGGGGCCGGGAAGTGGAATCAGCTATAAATACATTGCGGTTCATGCCTAAAAAAGGTGCGCGAATCATTCGAAAGGTGATTGAGTCGGCCATTGCCAATGCCGCTCAGAATGATGCAATTGATGTGGATACTTTGTATGTGAAGCGTATTTTCGTTGACGGGGGACCGATGCTTAAGAGGATTCGTCCCCGCGCAATGGGCAGGGCCACAAAGATATTGAAACGGACAAGTCACATAACGGTCCTGCTGGAAGAAGCATAAAACCTGTAAACGTTCACCTGCGTGCAGAGTGTTTTCAACCTCTTTTGCAATGAAGGATGTTAATTAAATTCATTTATTGAAGGAGAAAAATTTTGGGTCAGAAAGTCAATCCGATTAGTCTGCGATTAAACATTGTCAGGACGTGGGAGTCAACATGGTACGCAGACAAGGACTATTCCAAGTATCTTATCGAAGATCAGAAGATCCGGAAATTTCTTAAAAAACGGTTATATCATGCGGGCATTTCAAAGATGAAAATAGCCCGGACCGGCGAGAAGGTTCGCATTAAGCTCCACGTCGCACGTCCTGGAATAGTGATCGGCAAGAAAGGGTCTGAAATTGAAAATTTAAAAAAAGAACTAGATAAGCTCACGGGACGTGATTGCGTAGTTGACATACAGGAAGTTCGAAGACCCGAGGCTGATGCCCAGTTGGTTGCAGAAAATGTAGCTCTTCAGATGGAAAAGAGAATCGCTTTTCGGAGGGCCATGAAAAAGGCCGTAAATGTTGCCTTGAAGTTCGGAGCAAAAGGTATTAAGATCGCTTGTTCCGGTCGGCTGGGTGGCGCTGAGATGGCCAGACGGGAGTGGTTCCGGGAAGGAAGAGTTCCTCTGCACACGCTCAGGGCGGACGTGGATTACGGTGTAGCCGAAGCAAAGACCACCTACGGCATCATTGGAGTCAAGGTTTGGATATTCAAAGGCGAAGTGCTCTCTGAAGCCGACCAGGTTGTATAATCCTCATCATTAAGATGAGGTAAAACATGCTCAGTCCAAAGAAGATAAAACACAGAAAACAGATGAAGGGACGGTTACGAGGAAAGGCTAATCGCGGCGCGTCGATCTCATTTGGCGACTATGCATTAAAGGCGATCGGGCGTGGTAAAATGACAGCCCAGCAGATTGAGGCTGCCCGTATAACCATTAACAGAACCATCAAGCGTCGAGGAAGGATGTGGATCCGCGTATTCCCGGACAAGCCTATTACCAAAAAGCCTGCCGAAACTCGTATGGGTAAAGGCAAAGGCAGTCCGGAATATTGGGTTGCTCCGGTCAAACCCGGCAGGATTCTTTATGAACTGCTGGGAGTTGAAGAAAATGTTGCCATTAAGGCCCTGACGCTGGCGGGTAACAAACTGCCTTTCGCCACAAAGGTGATTACCAGGAGCACCTCCTTATGAAAGCTAAAGAACTTCGTGATCTGTCTGATGAGGAACTGACAAAAAAGGAGCGTGATTTGGCTGAAGACCGCTTTAAGCTTAAATTTCAGCACGGCATCCGCCAGTTGGAAAACACGGCTAAACTTGGTCAGCTCCGAAAAGACATAGCAAGAGTAAAGACTATAATTAATCAAAAGCGCGCGACTTTTGCCGCCGGTAATCAAGAATAGAATTAAGATATGGGTGATAAAAATATGGTGTCCGAATGAGTACTGGAAAAAAAACAATGGTTGGTGTTGTCTTGAGCGACAAGATGGACAAGAGTCTGGTTGTTCAATGCGAACGTGTTGTTCGCCACAAACTCTACGGCAAATATATAAGACGTCACATCAAGTATATGGTTGATGATCCGCAAGAGCGTTGTAGCATTGGCGACAGCGTGCTTATTGAAGAATGCCGTCCATTGAGCAAGCGCAAACGCTGGCGGGTAAGGGACATCGTAGAAAAAGCCGTGTAGACTTTTTTTGTATAAGTAACCTTAAACCTTTTTTACAAACTGGTTCTGATTAGAGAATTTTTAAAGTTGTATGTGTGCTGATGCTTTGGGATGTAAAGCATTACGTATGCATTAAATATAACTGCCCTGCAGTTGGTGAAGATTATGATACAAACCGAAACCATGCTGAATATTGCGGATAACTCCGGCGCCAAGAAAGTGCTGTGCATTCGGGTACTGGGCGGAACGCGTCGTCGTTATGCCAGGGTTGGCGATATAATAGTTGTCACGATCAAAGAAGCCATACCGAATTCCAAGGTAAAAAAAGGTGAGGTCATGAGAGCCGTAATTGTCCGTACCGTTAAGGAGATTCGCCGCATGGACGACTCTTTTGTCAGGTTTGATGACAATTCTGCGGTACTGTTGAGCAGTAGCAGCGAACCCATCGGCACCCGGATTTTCGGACCTGTTGCAAGGGAATTAAGGGCCAAGGGCTTTATGAAGATTATTTCGTTGGCGCCGGAGGTTGTTTGAATAAACAGGTTCAGAGGTTCAGAGACTTAAAATAGCTTAGCGATTAACCGGGAACCGTGAACCTTTTATTGCAAAGAGGCAGATAAATGAGCAAGGGTGTAAATATTTTAAGAATTGACGATCAGGTAGAAGTAATTGCCGGCAAAGATAAAGGACGTGTCGGCAAAATCATCAAGATTTTCAAAAAAACAGACAAGGCTCTGGTTGAGAAAATCAACATGATCAAGAAACACCAGAAACAGGACGTGAAGAACCAGCAAAGCGCCATTATTGAAAAGGAAGCTCCGATACATGTCTCGAACCTCATGTTGATCTGTCTGAAATGCACCAAGACGGTGCGCGCTGGTATGAAAATTCTGGAAGACGGGTCCAAGGTTCGTGTCTGTAAAAAGTGTGGTGAAGTAATAGAATCCAAGGCATAACCAGAGGTAACAGATCACAGGGGTGTTCCGGAGGAAATAATGGCTGGGTTAAAGGAATTTTACAAAAAAGAATGTGTTTCCCAACTCATGAATGAGTTGAACTATAAAAATATTATGCAGGTGCCTAAGCTGACAAAGATAGTACTTAATATGGGTCTGGGCGAGGCTGTACAGAATCCGAAAATTATTGACAGCGCATCCCGTGAACTTTCATATATCGCGGGTCAGAAAGCGGTGACAAGAAGGGCAAAGAAATCAATAGCCGGTTTCAAACTTCGCCAGGGCATGCCGATCGGTTGCAGTGTCACCCTGCGTGGTGAGCGTATGTACGACTTTTTCAGTAAGCTCGTTCACATCGCTTTACCGAGGGTGCGCGATTTCAGGGGAGTTTCCCCAAAAAGCTTTGACGGCCGGGGTAATTACGCCCTTGGAATCAAAGAACAGATTATTTTTCCGGAAATTGATTATGATAAAATCGACAAGATCAAAGGACTTAACATAGTCATAGGCACATCCGCCCAAAATGATCAAGCTGGACGGGCATTGCTGAAGGTACTTGGAATGCCTTTCAAGAAATAAGAGGGAGAAAGAGCTTGGCTAAGAAATCACTGATAGCAAAGAGTAAGCGTAAGCCTAAATTCGCTGTTCGGGCTTACAATAGATGTCCGCTTTGCGGCAGACCGAGAGCCTTTATGAAAAAATTCGGCATTTGTCGGATCTGTTTCAGGAACCTGGCGTCACGCGGCGAAATTACCGGTGTGACCAAGTCGAGCTGGTAATTGTATTAAGGTCTGTTAAGCTGTTTAGGCGTAGAAAAATCGACTGATCGGGCCGGAAGTTTCAAACCCGAGATCTGCCATAGTATATAAAATATTGTAAGTAACAATTACAAACTTGAATTTGAGGAGTTGGCCCCATGTCAATGACCGATCCGATAGCGGACATGCTGACCAGGATAAGAAACGCCGGCATGGCAAAGTTTACGAGTTTGGAAATGCCAGTGTCCAAGATGAAGGTTGGAGTGGTTCGGCTTCTAAAAAGTGAAGGCTATGTCACTGATTTCCAGATCAAGAGTGCTAAAGTGCAGGGTGTTTTAAAGATCGACCTGAAATATGATCAGCATAGCAGGAAGGCGATCACAGGCCTTCGGAGGGTCAGTAAGCCCGGAAGGCGCGTCTATGTTAAGTCTGACAAGATACCCAAGGTGATGAGTGGGCTCGGTGTAGGTATTATTTCGAGTTCAAAAGGCATCATTACGGATAAACAGGCGAGGTCCATGGGGATCGGCGGCGAGTTGATCTGCGAGATATGGTAAAGGTTCAGGGTTGAATTGGAAAAAATTTCGATCAAATAAACCTTGAACCCGGAACCTACGACATTGATAAAATAAAATGTCATCGATTACTAGTGGAGAAAGTTATGTCCAGGATCGGCAAAAATCCTTTGGTGATTCCAGAAGGCGTTACAGTAGATATCAACGGAACACATGTAAAAGTAAAGGGTCCTAAAGGCGCCTTGGAGAGAGATATCAGGCCGGAGATTGAACTGGTGTCGTCAGAAGGGACTCTCCTGGTTAAATGCAGGGATAATTCCAAAAGAACAGACGCATTCAGCGGTCTAACCAGGTCTCTTATTGATAATATGATTCAGGGTGTTAATAAGGGTTTTAAAAAGAAATTGGTAATAGAAGGCGTTGGCTACAAGGTCGAAGTTTCCGGCAATGTTCTCACCTTAAACGTTGGATATTCAAACCCTGTTGCATTTAACCTCCCTGAGAAGGTCAAGGCCGATGTCGATAAATCCGGCATAAAGCTTGAATCCATTGATAAAGAACTCCTTGGTCTCACTGCTGCACGGATTCGTGCCGTTAGAAAGCCTGAACCGTACAAGGGCAAGGGAATTCGGTATGAAAATGAATACATTGTGAGAAAGGTCGGAAAGGCAGCAGGCAAAGCGGCATAATGATGAACCTTGAACTTCTCATCCCTATAGTAGTTACCAATAAATATAAATCAGGCAACGAGAATGGCTAAAACAAATCCGAAAACAATCGCTCGATCAAAACGTGTCAAGCGGATTAGAAAAAAAATTTCAGGAACACCGGAAAGACCGCGTCTGCGTATATTCAAGAGTTCCAGGCACATTTACGGACAGATTATCGATGATATTGCAGGTAATACTCTGGCTGCAATGTCAACCCTGAACCAGGCGATTATAAGCTCCGGCGCAGAGAGAAAGACCGGAAAGGCCCATAAGGTGGGTATGCTTCTGGCGGAGCTGGCTAAGTCCAAGGGTGTTTCAGAGGTGGTTTTTGACCGTGGCGGTTATATTTATCATGGTCGTGTCAAGGCGTTTTCCGAAGGAGCGCGAAAAGCCGGACTTGTTTTTTAAACCTTATGTTATTTTTTCCCGGTGCCTGAAGGAATTAGAAGCACACAATTCAGAACGACCGGCAGCCGATGCTTAAACATGGCCGTTGTTAACGGTAGTAAAATAACACAATTTTTTGGAGGCAACATTGTCTGATTTTAAAAGTGGCAAGGCTGATGAACAGCTCATAGAAAAAATTGTCTTTATCAACAGAGTTGCAAAAGTTGTAAAAGGCGGCCGCCGCTTCAGCTTTAGTGCGATTGCCGTGGTGGGTGACGGCAATGGCAAAGTCGGTTACGGTCTTGGAAAAGCAAATCAGGTGCCTGAGGCTATACGGAAGGGCATTGAAAAGGCTCGGCGCGATATGAAGTCCGTTTCTATTACAGAGATCAGCATTCCTCACGAAATCAAGGGGAAATACGGTGCCGGGCTTGTAATGCTGAAACCGGCGTCAGCCGGTACGGGCGTTATTGCCGGCGGCGCTGTTCGAGCCGTTCTGGAGGCCGTAGGAATTCAGAACATTCTGACCAAATGTTTAGGCTCTCACAACCCTCATAATTTGGTGAAGGCGACTCTGAACGGTCTCAGAAACCTCCGTACCGCAGAGCAGGTTGCAGCGTTGAGAAACAAGTCTGTTGAGGAAGTCATGGCATAGTATGACCAGATCAGCAGGTGGACAGGCTGAAGGTCGAAGATTTTCAAAAAGCGGTTATATAATATCAAACTCTTATCAGAAGTCCCAGCCTTCCGGTCCGTGTTGGAATAGAGGGGCCTATTGCAGGTAAGTCATGGAAAAAAAGCTTAAGGTTACCCTGGTTAAAAGCAGGATCGGCAGCACTAAGCGGATCAGGGCAACCCTGACCGGTCTGGGCCTTACAAGGACCAACAAGACTATTATCAGGAAAGACACCCCGGAAATCAGGGGGATGATTAATAAAGTACAGCATCTGGTAAAGGTTGAGGAGTAACAGCTATGTTGACGTTGAACAATTTATCGCCGCATCCCGGATCAAGGAAATCTCCAAAGAGAGTAGGACGGGGGCCTGGTTCCGGTCGGGGTAAGACATGTACCCGGGGTCACAATGGCTACAATTCAAGGTCGGGCGGTGGAGTGAGGCCCGGTTTTGAGGGTGGTCAGATGCCCCTGCAGAGACGGCTTCCGAAACGGGGCTTTACCAATATTTTTAAAAAACTGTACGCTATTGTGAACATTAAGGATCTGGACAGGTTTGAGGCAGGCGCCAAGGTTGACCGGGACGCCCTTGTAAAGGCCGGTCTGGTTGCCGGGAAATACGATCTCGTGAAAGTGCTCGGCAATGGTGAAATCACAAAGGCTCTGACTGTCGAAGTCAACAAAATGAGCAGTGCCGCGCGGCAAAAGATCGAGGCCGCCGGCGGGACTGTTGAGGAATAGTTAATGCAAGGCGGACTTCAGAACGCTGCCAATATTCCGGAATTAAAACGCAGGGTAATTTTTACCTTGTTGATGCTGGCTGTATACAGAATCGGTGTCCAGATTCCGACACCAGGGATCAACACCGATGCCCTGGCGGAATTTTTTGCTAAAAACATAAATACCCTGTTCGGTATGTTCAACATGTTTTCCGGCGGGGCACTGGAAAAGTTCTCGATTTTTTCGCTGGGCATTATGCCCTATATCAGCGCATCCATTATCTTTCAACTCCTGACTGTCGTTATTCCTCACCTTGAGGCTCTTAAAAAGGAAGGCGAGCAGGGGCGCAGAAAGATAACACAATATACCCGTTATGCTACAGTGGGCCTGAGTATAATCCAGGGGCTCATGATAAGCGTAGGCCTTGAAGGTATGGCAGCACCGGCCGGTAATGAGATGATCGTTATCAACCCGGGCTGGAGTTTTCGACTGCTGACCATACTGACCCTGACAACCGGCACAGCCTTTATTATGTGGCTCGGTGAGCAGATGACTGAAAGGGGGATTGGAAACGGGATATCCATGATAATTTTTGCAGGCATTGTAGCGAGGATGCCTGCTGCGATCGGAAATACAATCAGCCTGGTCAAGGCGGGCGAACTTACTATGATTTTTATACCGATCCTGCTTGTTATGATGGCGGGAGTAATCGGAATTATTATATTTTTCGAGACCGCCCAGCGCCGTATTCCGATTCAGTATGCAAAACGGGTGGTCGGCAGACGCATGTACGGCGGCCAGAGGACCCATCTTCCGTTAAAAATCAACATGTCCGGGGTAATCCCTCCGATTTTTGCTTCATCTATTATGATGTTTCCGGCAACTGTCGGTGGAATGATCCAGAATGACTGGGTCCAGCGTGCTGCAGCAACCCTCCAGTGGGGTAGTCTGCTGCATACGGTATTTTATGTCGGTATGATAGTGTTTTTCTGCTTTTTTTATACTGCGGTAACTTTTAATCCCATTGATGTTGCGGAAAATTTAAAAAAGAACGGGGGATTTATCCCCGGAATTCGGCCCGGGAAAAAAACAGCGGAATTCATCGACAAGGTAACGGTGCGTTTGACCGTTATCGGCGCAGCATACGTCAGTATAGTCTGCGTACTGCCCACAATTCTTATCAGTGAACTCAATGTTCCCTTCTATTTCGGGGGGACTGCACTTTTGATCGTGGTAGGCGTTGCCATTGATACTATTGCGCAAATAGAGTCACATATGGTTATGCGAAACTATGACGGGTTCCTTAAGGGTGGCAGAATCAAGGGACGACGCTAAAGGTTCGTCCAAAAAAGAGGTTCTTATTAATGGGTAATTCAATTACTCTAAAGACTGGTGCTGAGATCGAACTTATGCGTCAGGCCAACCGGATAGTGGCCGACACGTTGAGCATGGTCGAAAAAAAAGTCAGGCCCGGAGTTACTACGTGGCAACTGGACAAGTGGGCAGAGGACTTCTCAAGAAAAAGGGGAAGCGTGCCGGCCTTTAAAGGGTACCGGGGATTCCCGGGAAGTCTTTGTGTATCATTAAACGAGCAGGTGGTTCACGGGATTCCTTCCAAAAAAGTTGTATTAAAGGAAGGGGATATAATAAGCATTGACTTCGGCGTTAAGTACAAAGGTTTTTTTGGTGATTCCGCCATCACTGTTTCAGTTGGGAAAATTGATTCCAAAAAGCATGATTTGATGCGAGTCACCAGGGAATCACTTTACAAGGGAATTGAACAGGCAAAAGCTGGAAATCGGATTAACGATATCTCATTGGCGGTACAGACTCACGTTGAGAAAAATGGATTTTCAGTTGTCCGTGATTATGTAGGTCATGGGATAGGCGCTGCGTTGCATGAGCCGCCTGAGATTCCAAACTACTCCCGAAAGGAGCGTACCCCAAGGCTGCTTGCAGGAATGGTGCTGGCGATTGAGCCGATGGTCAATATCGGTACAAGTGATGTGCAGGTGCTGGGAGATAAATGGACCGTTGTAACCGCTGACAGAACAGCCTCCGCCCATTTTGAGCACACCATACTGATTACTGACGGAGAAGCGGAGATCCTGAGCAGAACTTCCAACTTGAATTGATTATTTTGCTATAATATTAAAAAATACCCTGCAAAAAAGATCAAAAGGATTATTATATCGGGCCTTACGTCGATTTTATCGACCTGGCGCTCATTATGGAAATGAGCAATAAAGTTTAAGGTCAAGTAATATGAAAAATTCAATCGTGGTCATCTAATTGATTTTTCAAGGATTATTTTTTAAAGTATGTTGCAGAGATTGGGCAAAAAAAATCATTTCCGGATGGGCACGATTTAAGTTTAATTAAACTAACTATTGGGGTTATATGGCAAAAGAAGAAGCCATTCAGGTTGAGGGCACGATCGTCGAACCTTTGCCGAATGCAATGTTCAGGGTTGAACTTGCAAACGGGCACAGGGTGCTTGCACATATATCAGGGAAAATGAGGATGCATTTTATCAAGATTCTCCCTGGTGACAAGGTGACTTTGGAGTTGTCTCCC
>JAIWHJ010000003.1:0-17390 GCA_048629695.1 Promethearchaeota archaeon | reverse complement strand
AATAATGCATGCGATTTTCCCCTGCGTCGGACCTAGAATCTCTTTTGCATTATTAATACTATAGGCCAGCGGCGTATTGCCTCCGGCGCATGTGACTTGTTCAACGCCTTTAAAAAGGCCGTCTTTGACGTATTCCGTCATGCCGTAAGTCAGAACGCTTTTCTGATTGGACAGGCAGGAACCGGTCCCGAATGCGCTTAGCCCGCCCACAAGTTTCATATCAGGCATTGTCCTGTTCATGGAATTCACTAAATCTTTTGCAATATGAAGCTTTTGCTGGCCCTGGTAACAGGAATCCATGGAGGATGAGGCATCAAGAAGAATCAGAAAATTGTCGACCTTTTGAACATATTGACCGGCTTCCCATTTTGAATTCAGATCTGAAGAAGATTCAAAGAGAGGAACCGGACGCTTGCAGGTGCAACTGATTAGTAATGTGCTGATTATTAAGAAAAAACACGTGGTTAACATTTTTTTTATCATAATTCGTCACCGTATCATTTTTGAATGAATTTGATTTGTTTTGTAAATTCGGTATTTTTAAATAAATGGCAAAAATTCTAAGTTTGCGATTATTATTCTCAACAACAAAAAAAAGCAAGTTAAAAAAAATTGTAATTTTTACGCAAGCGCAGATATCAGTATTCGGGTTGTGAGGAAAAGCAGGGTCCCGAGGAATGTAGAGATGAGCATCAGCCTGTTGGTTTGGAGAATGTGGGCTGGGAGTACCGGATTGAGCGGGTCCCCGATCGTGGGTTTGTTCACGGGTTTTCCAAAATAGTTACTCGGGCCGCCGAGCCTGATTCCGAGGGCGCCGGCAACAGCAGCCTCTGTATGCCCGGCGTTGGGGCTTGTGTGGTTGTATCGGTCGCGTCGAAGTATTTGAAACGAGTTTTTGGGGCTGAGTCCCATGATGGCCGATGAAATAATCACTAACAGGGATGAAATCCGGGCTGGAATCAGATTGGCCAGGTCGTCAAGCCTTGCCGCAATCATCCCGAATTTCAGATAACGCTCGTTCTTGTATCCAAACATGGAATCCATGGTGTTAATCGCCTTGTAGAGCATGGCGCCCAGCGGGCCGGCCAGTACGGCAAAAAATAAAGGAGCGATAACGCCGTCCACCAGGTTTTCAGCCACGCTTTCCACGCAGGCCGAGGTGATCCGGGTCTCATCCAGATCAGCGGTATCCCGGCCGACCAGCATCCGGACCCTTTTCCTTGCCTGCTCGATATTCAGCCTTTTAAGACTTGAATATACGGCCCTGCTGTGGCGGGAAAGGTCTTTGGCGGCAATAGTCGTGTATAAGATAAAAATTGATGCCGCATCTCCGATCCATGGATGCGCCCGCGCGGCCGCATTAAGGAGCGCCAGGGTGACAAGGGAGGTTGCAAGGAGCACGGAAAAAACCGTGAATGACCCGGCTATATAATGGTTGTTAATGCGCTTTAGAAAAAAATGTTCCAGCGTTTCCGCCGCTTTTCCAATCAACTTCACGGGATGAGGCATCCGGCGCGGATCTCCGAAAAGCTGATCCATCAGAAGGGCTGAAATAATCTGTAGTTCAAGCCCCATCACAGACCCAGAAGACGATATATCCGTTTCATGTCAAGATGCGCTCGAACCGTATCCGCCAGCCTGTCAAACGCAGGTTCAAGGTCATACCGGACCCGGACTCTGTTAATCTGCGAGAGTCCTTTTCTGGAGCGCAGCCGGTCGATAAACCAGCGGCGGAACAGATCCGCGTCAAAAATTCCGTGAAGATATGTGCCCCAGATCATGTTATTTTTTGAAACAGTCCCTGTCATGGTCTTGTCACCCATTTTCAGGATAGAGCCGTCATTGCCGTCCCTGCTCTGTCCGTGATGGATCTCGTAACCATGGACCTCACAGCCTGATTCAACATGGATTGCCTGCTGTCGCGACAGGGTCTTTTCTTTTTCAAATATTGTAACAAGATCAAGCAGGCAAAGACCCTTAAGGGATCGCCCGGTGGATTCCAGGCATAAGGGATCACGAATTTCCCGGCCCAGCATCTGATATCCTCCGCAGATGCCTATTATCTCGGACAGACCGGATTCCGCCGCAGCCAGGATTTTTTTTGCAAGTCCGCTTTTTTCAAGATATGTAAAGTCGCTGATCACGTTTTTACTGCCGGGTATGATAAGGGCGTCGGGTTGGTCCAGTTCATCCGGTTTGCGGACGATTTTAAGATACACATCCGGTTCTTCGGACAGGGGAGCAAAATCGGTAAAATTCGAGACATGGGGCAGATCGATAAGCGCAATCTCCACATGGTCTCCGGGCGGACGAGGCCTGTCCAGGATTCCGCTCTTGTAGCCGACCGAATCTTCCTCAGGCAGTCCAAGGTCTTTGAGATAGGGAATCACACCCAGGATCGGGCGTCCCGTATGTTTTTCAGTATATGAAATCGCATCCTTTAAAAGCGAACTCCTGCCCCTGAAACGGTTCACTATAAAACCTGCCACAAGGTTCCTTTCCCATTCCGCAAGCACTTCCATTGTCCCCACAAACGAGGCAAAAACACCTCCCCGGTCAATGTCGCCTGCAATCAGCACCGAAGCCGCGGCATAGCGGGCCATGCGCATATTGACAATGTCATCGTGTTTCAGGTTGACCTCCGCGGGACTGCCCGCGCCTTCGAGAATTATCACGTCATGTTCGGATGCAAGTGAATCATAGGCATGCCGGGCCGCGGCAAATGCCTTTGGTTTAAACCTGATATATTCCTCCACGGTCATATTATCCACCGGCTTTCCATTCAGGATTATCTGGCTTCCCGTGTCGCTGTTTGGTTTTAACAGCACCGGGTTCATGCGCACATCAGGGTCCAGCCCGCATGCCTGGGCCTGGACCACCTGTGCCCTTCCCATCTCTTTGCCGGAACGGGTTACAAATGAATTCAGCGACATGTTCTGGGCCTTGAAAGGGGCTACACTGATCCCGTCCCGGAGCAGAATCCTGCAGAGAGCGGATGTGAGGATACTTTTCCCGGCATCAGAGGCGGTTCCCTGAAACATGATCGCAGGGGTCTGTTTTTTTCGTTTAACACTTACCCCGGCGCCAACCGCTTTTAAAATGGCGGAAATCAGCCTCTCATTTTCAGACTCGGTTCGGACCGCCACCCGAAAGTATCTATCATCAAGGCCGTTAAAATTATTGCATACGCGGATGGCGATTTTGTCCTCAAGAAGGCGTTTGGCAAGACTCGGTCCGCTCATTGAATCATGGGCCGTGCCGTCCAGCCTGGCCAGCAGATAGTTGGCTGATCCCGGAAAAACCTTGATTCCCGGAATCCCGGACAGATTAGTCTTAAGACTCTCCCTTTGGATGCGGACAAACTCCCTTGTCCTGACCGCGTACTCTTCATCCTCCAGGGCTGCGGCGCCGACCGCCTGGGCAAGTGTATTCACGGTCCAGGGCAGCATCAGGGCGCGGAACTGTTTCGCAATCTCCGGCCATGCAATGGCAAAGCCGAGACGAAGGCCGGGAATGGCATAAAACTTGGTCAGTGAACGGATTGTGATCACATTTTTTAAAGAATTGTGAACAAGAGGTGCGTATCCATCGACAAAATCAGCAAAGGCTTCATCTATCACGAATATGGTTGACGGATTTTTTTTGGCAATGTTTACGAATTCATCAACCTTGAATAACGTTCCGGTGGGGTTGTTCGGCTGACCCAGGATAACGATTTCATTTCCGTGCAGACGGGCGGTCAGTTCAGGCCAGTTGATCTCAAATGCCCGTGATTCGTCCAGATGAAAGGATTCAACCGTAAGACCGGCCTGCTCGGCGCCGGTAACATAATCCATATACGAGGGTACTGGAATTACTGCTTTGGAGACCTTAAGCGCCCTTGGCAACGCAAAGATTATTTCAGTGGATCCATTACCTACTACAATCCTGTCTCGCCCTACGTTGAATTTTTTAGAAATCGCGTTCACAAGTTCCGTTGAATCGGGATCAGGGTAGTGAATCAGATTTTCTATGTTTCGGCTGAGAACGGATCTCAGCCATTCAGGAGGGTTGAGCGGGTTGATGTTGGCGCTGAAGTCCAGGATTTCATCGGGAGGGAGTCCGGCCGCCTTGGAAATTTTTTTAATATTTCCGCCGTGACCGGAATTTGTTTGATTTTCAGACAAGTCCTTTAACCCGGCTGTCATGTTTCACAAATTTCCAGAGCAGGTTTAATTTTGGGCCAGACCTTAAGCAGTTTCTCTTGATTATTAAATGTGATTGAAAGTGTGACCAGGTCCTTTTCAAAAGAAGGTGCGTGGCTGAGCGTTGTTCCTTTTGAAAGGCCCAGGCTTTTCGCAAACCTTTGGAATTCTTTTTCAGCCTCACTGAGCCTGGGAAAACGTTTTCGTTCCAGCAGGGTCATCAGATTTGCACATTTCTGCGGTGGATTTGCTTGTGGATGATCTATTATCTGCTTTGTTTCAGGGTCTGACAGCACGGCCATTATCGGGATATTGTCCCTTGCAGCCAGGTCCCGGCAGATGGCGATAAGTTTTTTCTGGTTCCCAACGCTCATTCTCAGGTGGTTGATAACATCAAAAAGCGCCAGTCGGTCACTGAATGACATCTTGCCCAGTTCAATTGAAACCGTTTCATCAAGCCGGCCTTTGTGAATGGCTTTGAGGAGCGGTTCCTCAAGATCCAGGAGGGCAAGGAAACCACGGATATGATAAGGGTGTGATGAGAATCCCAATACCTTGAGAAATCTCTCAGCAGCCTGGTTTTCGTCCATCCATTTAAGAATTTTCCGAAAAAAGACCGCACGTTCGACAGGGGTCAATACTCGATTACACGCATTATCCTCGATCGCAATCGCCATGACATCAAGATCCGGTGTCTCCATAGGGATTACCAGACAGTCGCAGGCCCTCGAGTCAAGCGCCTGTTTTACCGCCTGAAACCGTTTTCGCCCGGCAACAACAAGAAAAGAATTCGCACTTTTCTCTTTCAAAATCGGAGGATGAATAAGGCCGACCCTCTTAATTGATGCGGCAAGAGAATCAGAGACCGTGGTATCCTCCCAGGGGACAAGACAAAATGTATTGTCGTTAAAATCTATCTGTTGAAATGAGACGCGCGCAACGCGCATTGGACACGGCATAGGGATAGTTTATGATTTATTTTTTTTGTTTGGGTTGGCTCTGTGGTATTTGACTATTGTTGATGCGATCTCTTCCCGGGGAAGCGGTTTGATGACATAACCCTGGATTCCCAGTTTGACGCATTCTACAATGCCGCTCTTTTCCGATATCGAGGAAGCCATTATTATCGTGGTTGCCTTGTCCTTGAACCTTGTCCGGATCTTCTGGAGCACCTGAAATCCATTGAGAACCGGCATCATGATATCAAGAAGGAGTCTGCAAAATATGGGGGGTCCCTCTGAACGGTTACTGGTTTCGTGATAAAAAGAATTTTGATTAAAATACTTTTTTGAATATTTTGCGCTAAAAAAAATGATTGATCAAGTATAGTTTTTATTAAAATACATTTTTTTGGGTTCAGAGGTTCAGAGGTTCTGGTGTTCAGAGGTTCCGGGTTCCGGGTTCAAGGGTTCAAGGGTTCAGAGGTTACCACTTGCCCCATAGTTGTATTAAAAAAGTAAAGCAGTTAACCCTGAGCTGTTACACTATTTTTTTCTCGTTGTTTTTCATCATTCATCATTTAAGAGGTCCTGAGTTGTTGGGATTATTATAAAAATTTTCTGCCACAAAAATGGTCATTGCAATAAGGGCTCGGAAAAAATTAAAAATGCTATTGCGTTATATTTGTCGGAAGTGGGACTTTAGTCCCGCCTTTTGAGGTATGCAGTGGCTATGTGGGACTGAAGTCCCACTTCCGTTTCACATAATGAAGATGCCAAAAAGTACAATTTATTTTTTAGCGAGCGCTAAATGAAATTTTTGAAATCAGGTGCCATTGACAGAGACCGGATGCTGGAATATCCCGATGGATTGCGAGAGTGTCTGGCCAATGTTGCCATGGGTCTAAGTGCAAGGATGTTTGTAACCGGAGGCGCCGTGCGCAGTTGGCTGACAGGCCTTCCGGCAAAGGATCTGGATATTACCGTAGACGCGGACGGTATTGCCTTTGCACGGGATCTGGCCTTGAAACTTGGAGGCGCTTTTGTCATGCTGGACAATGAGGAAGGCGTTGCCCGGATGGTATGGCGAGACATTATAATTGACGTTTCCGAGTTCAGGGAAGGGACAAAAAATATAACCGATGACCTCTGTAAAAGGGATTTTACAATAAATGCAATGGCCGTGGCCCTTGACCCGGCAGATGCCGGGCTTCAGCCTCCTTTTAAGGTTATTGATCCCACTGACGGTTTGCATGATCTTGAAAACGGCATTATCCGGACAACATCATCCGATGTGTTCAAAACCGATCCATTAAGACTCGTAAGGGCCTACCGTTTTATGGCAACACTCGGGGCCGCGCTGGAATCGGAAACAGAAGAGTTAATCGTTAAGTCAAGGGATCTGCTCAGGTTTTCCGCGCCTGAGCGGATTTCCCATGAACTTCATCAGATCATGGACTCATCGGGCGCCCATCGCGCATTGTCGGCAATGGCCGCAAGCGGGCTTTTTTTTGTTGTGTTTCCGGAATTGGAAAAAGGAGTCAATCAGGTCCAGCCCATTAGTCATCACCTGGATGTCTTTGGTCACAGCATGGCCGCACTGGGCGAGATGGAAAAACTGACAGAACGTCCTGATATGTTTTTCCCGGGCCGCGGCCATGAATTTAAGGCCTACCTGGAAAATGGCATGCAAGTCAGACGATTGAAATGGGCGGCCCTGTTTCACGACCTGGGTAAACCGGATACTTTCAAGAAAAGAGACGGCAGAATCACGTTTTATGGCCATGATCAGACAGGCGCTGACCAATTTATTAAAATTGGAAGGCGTTTGCGTTGGACCAGGGAAGACATAAGAAATATCGCCCTGTTTATCAAACTTCACATGTGGCTGTTTCATCTAAATAATGCAAGACTCAAGACCGGAATTACATCAAGGGCGTGTCTGAAACTTGTGAAGGCCGCAGGGGAAGATATTAAGGGCCTTTTTTTACTTGCACTAGCGGACAGTCTGGCCTGTAAAGGCCCGGGCAGACCTTTGGGAATGGAGGAAGGCCTTTGCGAGTTGTACGAACAGGTGGATCAAGTCAACAGGGAAAACATCAAGCCTGTGCTGTTGAGCCCGCGTCTTCTGACAGGGCATGATCTCAAAAACATATTCGGCTTAAAGCCGGGACCGATTTTTGGAAAAATTCTCTCAGGGCTTGAGGAGGCCCGGGTTTCCAGGCAGGTTCAAACACGCGATGACGCATTACATTGGGTCAAGTCTTTTTTGGTAAGGCAGGAGGAATGATGAATGCAATTGTAAATATTAGGCTTGATGCCGGAAAATAGCTAGGGGATGTGGAAATATTCGGCAGCGCACCCCAAGGGCACTTCCTGTGGAGTGCTGCCGAATATTTACCCTCGCTCTCTCCTTTCTTGAATGATTACAGCAAATCAGTTTTCCATTGATAAGTAAAATTAACTTTTGTAGGACTCACTGTGAACGATATATTTTTACAACAATTCTCAAATAACATCAAATTCAATTACACATCCTTTGACCGAGTGATCATCAGAGGGTATAAGTACCTTAGAATTTCCGCCCGGATTTCCCGCTTGACAATAAAAAAAATATTAATGATGATTGAAATTGTCGGAAGGGGATCGGAGATAATTTTTTCTCCCTCCGAGCTGACCGTAAAAAAGCAATTTCCTATCAACTTTGAAACCGTGGATACGGCTCTATGACTCCAACCAAATCAGGGCATGCAATAATTTTTTTCTGCTCGGTAATTTTGAAAAAATTGCGGTCCGCCTTTGCCGACCTGCTGCCTATCATTCTGGTCATTGCCTTTTTTCAGCTTGTTGTGCTCAGGCAACCATTGCCGCATCTGGGGGAGATCATTTTCGGCGCCCTTCTGGTGGTTGCCGGCCTGAGCATGTTTATCCAGGGGCTTGAAATGGGTCTGTTTCCGATCGGAGAGGCAATGGCCCGGTCCCTGGCGCGGAAAGGAAGCCTGTTCTGGCTCCTGTTTTTTGCCTTTGCATTGGGTTTTTCAACCACGGTGGCCGAACCCGCTCTCATTGCCGTGGCCTGGGAGGCCGCAGAGATAGCCGGCCAGGGAAACATCATAGACCCAGGCGAGGAATCCCTGCGTGCATATGCCCTGGGACTGAGGCTGTCGGTCGCGATTTCCGTCGGTTTGGCCATACTTATCGGGGTGCTGCGCATTCTTCGCGGATGGCCCATTCATTACCTTATTATCGGCGGCTATGTTATTATCATGCTGATGACTATAATAGCGCCGGAAGAGATTATCGGCATAGCCTATGATGCCGGCGGGGTCACCACCTCGACCGTGACCGTGCCCCTGGTCGCGGCACTCGGGGTCGGACTTGCTTCAGCCATCAAGGGCCGCAATCCATTGCTGGACGGTTTCGGTCTTATCGCCTTTGCCTCCCTGCTGCCGATGATATTCGTCATGGGCTACGGGATAATTATTTTTGCCTGAAACAGGCCATTTGAAATGGAATTCCTTGTTGATTTCAGTAAAATTTTGCTTTCGACCCTTCGGGATGTGTCGCCTATCATCATCCTGATAACCTGTTTTCAATTGTTTGTATTGCGGCAGCCTATTCCGCATCTGCGCCGGGTTGTTGTGGGAGTGGCATATGTGATTGTCGGACTGGCCCTGTTTCTTGCCGGTCTTGATAAGGCTTTGTTCCCGCTCGGCAAGATCATGGCAACCCAACTCTCCGACCCGGCCTTTATTTACGGACAGGACGCACCGGTCGATACGGTGGAATGGACCGCCTACGGCTGGATATATCTTTTTGCCGCCCTTATCGGCTTTGCCACAACCATTGCCGAGCCGTCTCTTATCGCTGTTGCCTTTAAGGCAAACGAGGTGTCGGCCGGCACCATTAAACAGTGGGGCCTGCGGATTACGGTGGCATTCGGCGTTGCCGGCGGCATCGCGCTCGGCGCCTTCCGCATTGTCACCGGCACGCCGCTCTATATCTTTATCATAACGGGATACCTGGTGGTGGTCATCCAGACCATGTACGCCCCTAAAAATATTATTCCACTGGCCTACGATTCAGGCGGGGTCACCACCTCGACCGTGACCGTTCCTCTGGTCGCCGCGCTCGGTCTGGGCCTGTCCGAATCAGTTCCAGGCCGCAATCCGGCCCTGGACGGATTCGGTCTTATTGCCTTTGCCAGCCTGTTTCCTATTATTACCGTCATGGGTTACGCACAGTTTACCCATTGGGCTGCAAAACGTTCGAAAACTAAGGGATGTGGAAATAAATAACTTACCCGTCTCCCATCCCTAACGTCAAGGAGGACTAACGATGCGATTTAAGCTTATCATGGCAAGTGTCAAATCGGATATTTCCGACCGGATTGTCGATGCCGCCAAAAAGGCCGGCGCCACCGGCGCAACGATCATCCCGGCAAGGGGGACCGGCGTTCATGAGGCAAAGACCTTTTTCGGACTTACCCTGGAGGCCCAGACCGATATCGTGGTTTTTCTTGTTGAAGAGCATATCGTCCAGAATATACTGGATGCCATAGGCGTTGCCGGAGAATTCCACAAGCCCGGAACCGGTATTGCCTTTGTGCTGCCGGTGGAACACGTGATCGGGCTTGAAAGCCAGATGGAACGGTTTAAAGAAGAAGTGCGCGACCAATATTTTTAAAAAGGGAGAAATCTTATGGATGCGGCAACAACTTCGATTGTGCGGGCAAGAGACGCTATGCAAAAGAAGATGATCTACATAGACGGCATGGCCACCGCCAAGGAGGCAGCCTCAAAAATGCGGGACAAAAAAGTCTCCGCCCTGCTGGTGGAAAAAAGGCATCCGGACGATGCCTGGGGTTTGATAACAATTAAGGACATAGTCAAGGGCGTCATAATGACAGGGAGGTCTTTTGAGGAAGTAAACGTCTATGAGATCATGAAAAAACCGATTATCACGGTGCCGGCGGACATGGATATCCGGTACGTTACCCGTCTTATTTATCGCGCCGGTATTTGGAGAGCGCCGGTTGATGACAAGGGTGAACTGATCGGTATGATTTCACTTTCATCGTTGATTCTTGACAACGAAATGTTCTGAGACCTCGGTTCTTTACTACCAAGGACAAGATATGTACGTAATCATTATAGGGTGCGGCAGAGTCGGGTCCCTCATTTCAAACAGGCTCTCCAAAGAGGGGCACGACGTTGTAATTATTGACAACGATGAGGCGTTGTTTGACAATCTTTCTTCGGAGTTCAGCGGATTTTCCCTGCTCGGTGACCCTGGTGAGATTGAGATTCTAAAACAGGCCAAGATAGAAAAAGCCGACGCCGTATTTGTTACCACCCGGAAGGACAATCTCAATTTGATGGTAGCGCAAGTTGCAAAATCCATCTTTGATGTTCCCTATGTCGTCGCAAAACTGTATGATCCCAAACCGGAAGAAATTTTTTCCTCCTTTGGCATACGGACCATCTCACCTCCTGGGATGGCAGTTCAAGAATTCCTGCAAGAAATTAAAAAATTACGTAAACAATGAGAGTAATCATAATAGGTGGTGGCAAGGTTGTATATTTTCTGGCAAAGGCATTCCTTTCCAAGGGACATCAAGTCACTATTATCAACAACAAAAAAGACGACTGCGAATGGTTTGCCAAAAGACTCAAGTCGACTGTTATCCATGGGGACGGCTCTGACCAGAAATCTCAAGAAGAGGCGGGCGCGGGAGAAGCGGATTGTCTTATTGCAATCACACCGGCTGATGAGGATAATCTCATTGCCTGCCAGATCGCTGATAAAATATTTGGTGTTCCCAGGATATTGGCTTTTGTGAATAATCCCGAGAATGTCGATATTTTCAAGAGATTAGGCGTTAAGATGGCCCTGTCCACGGTTGAGATTGTATCAAACATAATCGAGGAAAAAATAGAGTTCGAAGAGATAACCAATCTCATACCTTTGGATGAAGGCAAGATCAATGTCACGGAAGTTGTGTTGACCGGCAAATCTTCTGTTTTGCGCAAGCCGCTTAAAGATATAGATTTCCCAAAAGGGGCATTGTTAGCTTGTATTATCAGGCAAGATACGCCGATTATTCCAAGGGGCTTCACTACTCTTGAAAAAGGGGACAGATTAGTCCTGATTACCATGCGCGATGAATATGAAGAGACACTGCGATTATTGACGGAATAGAAGACAGTCAACTTGTGGCGGCATCCAGACTAGACAGCATTATAAAGAAAAAATACTCTGCCATTTTTTCTTTTTTCGGGCTCATATGCAGCTTTACAGGGGTACTCTTGCTTATTCCCCTCACAACCCTGTTTTTCTATCCGGCAGAAAGAGTGAAGGTGTCGGCTTTTATTATCCCTTCAGCCTTTTCGTTGAGCTTAGGGTTGTTATTGTGGCTCTTTTTCAGAAAAAAGGAGTCAACCGGCCTGACCATCCAGGATGGCGGGGTTATGGTAGTCCTGTGCTGGAGTTATGTATGCCTTATCTCCTCAATACCTTTCCTTGTCGAGTCTCATCTTCCTCCCGTCAAAGCCCTTTTTGAATCCGTGAGTGGTTGGACAACAACAGGCCTGTCTGTAATAGATGTTTCGGAAACGTCAAGGCCTATCCTTTTATGGCGCAGCATATTGCAGTTGTGCGGTGGAGGAGGTCTTGCCATTATCATGCTTTCCGCAATCATAGGACCCTATGGTGTAGAATTATACCAGGCCGAGGGTCACACGGAACAGTTGCTTCCCAACGTCAGATCGTCCGCCAAGATGGTAATGCTCATATATTCGGCATATACCCTGCTCGGAATCATTGCCTATGTTTTTGCCGGGATGCCGGTATTTGATGCAATCAACCACTCTTTTTGCGCCCTTTCAACAGGGGGATTTTCCACAGTCCCGGACAGCATAGGGCATTGGAACAGCATTTCCATAGAGATAACAACAATCATCCTGATGGTGCTTGGCGCAACAAGCTTTGCCACGCACTATCTCTTATTGCGTTTCAAATTCAAAAAAATTCTACTCAATGGGGAAATTCAGCTTTCTGTTCTTGTCTTGGCGTTTGCCATTCCGGTTCTATTTTATTTTGCATGCAAGATGACTTATCCGAATCTGAGTGAATCACTGAGAGCAGCGATATTTCACGGTGTTTCCGCCCTGAGCGGAACAGGATATTCCATAGTAGAATTAAAAAATTGGCCGAACCTGGGTATCTTTGTGCTGATTTTATTAATGATTACGGGTGGAGGCGCCTGTTCAACAGCGGGCGGCCTCAAACAGTACAGGATATATCTATTGATAAAATCCCTTTTGTGGAGCATTCGTGATTATTTCCTGCCAAAGAGTGCGGTAGTCAAAAACTACATCTGGCGGGGAGAAAACAAAATCTATATTGATGACAGGCATATTCGTCACGTAGCAAATTTTGTGTTCCTTTATATCGTTACATTCGTTCTCGGTGTCCTCATTTTTCTTGCAGCAGGATACTCATTTCGCGAATCTTTTTTTGAATTTGCTTCCGCTCTCGGCACAGTGGGACTTTCCGTGGGTATAACAAATTCCGACACGCCATCGCTTATTCTCTGGACCGAAATCTTCGCGATGTTCCTTGGAAGGTTGGAATTTTTGGTAATTTTCTTTGGGATCGTGAAGGTATTCCGAGACGTAAGGACGCTACTTTTCATACAAAAACCGGAAACATCAGGGGGCAAGCCTTAAATTTTGAAAAGAGGTCAGGCCGCGCCAACCAGCTAATCTTACGTAAAAAACGTTCAAAAAAGACTCTCCGTTGCGGATTAGAGTAACTTTTCGTACCGTTGGACTTCAAACCCCATATCCTGGCTGAAGTTATGAGGCACTCTTCAACGGCCACTACAGAAATTTACACACGGGTACTTGGTTGGGAAAAAAGAAAATGGTTTTACGAGCCTGGGACAAAAAATAACACAAAAAAATACTTGTGTATGTTGTTGTGTATGCTTATACTAAAAAATAAGCTACTTACAATTTTTTTACAAAGGAGATCAATACATGCAATCTGCTGAAAAATTAGTGAGAAAACAATTTCTGATTTCTCCTGCACAGATTGAAAAAATAAAATTTCTGGCCAAAGAAAAAAATACTTCTGCAGCGGAAATGGTACGCAATGCTATTACCGCGTACAACCCTGACGTTCCGACCGACATTGAAGAATCCGAATTGTTGGAACTGGTTTCCGCGAGGGTCAAAGAAGCGATTATCGACACCCGTAATACCAGAAAGCGTTTAGATAAAACTTTAAAAATTTTATCTGCAGGAGCTGTCTAATGGGAAGTTGGAAAGATTTATTGATAAACATGCTCAAACTTACAGACGAGGTAAAACGTTTAAACAAAAATGTTGAGCGTTTAGATTCGTACTCTGTTGGAATGGACAAGAGGATTGTTCGCCTGGAAACAATGGTAGAAATGGCTCAGGCACAATCATTGCCTAAAATCAGTGGAAGAAGAGCTTAAGTGGGTTGCTAACGATATATTGGACCTTTCCGAAAAATCCGCCCGATCCCTGATGATGCAGTTCGCTGTCTTACAATACATACCTCAAGAGGTGGGTGACTATGGCAAAAATAGAAGGATTCAGGATTAAAAATTACCGTGTGTTGAAAGACGTGACACTCGGAAAACTATGGAACATGCAACAAGCTAAGCCACTGACGCCTATGACTGCTGTTATCGGAAAAAACGGTGTCGGCAAGAGTTCTCTGTTCGATGCTTTTGGCTTTCTTGCTGATTGCCTGAAATTGGGTGTTGAAGAAGCCTGTGATACCAGAGGGCGGGGAGGATTTGATCGTATTCGTTCTCAGGGAAGAAATGACCCGATTGAGTTCCAAATATATTACAAGCAAGATGGAAATGCCCGGCCGATCACCTATGAGCTTGCAATTGATGCAGATAAAACCGGTCGCCCTTACGTAAAACTGGAACGTCTTCGCCAGCGGCGCAAAGGACAAAAACATGGCTGGCCTTTCTCGTTTCTTTTGTTGAATGAAGGCAAAGGCGTCGTGTGGAAAGGAGAGGAATTGGGGCAGCAGATAGATGAAGGTAAGGCGGGTTTTGACTTATTCAAATTGATTGAGGAAATTGAAGTAACATCACAAAAAGAAGAAAGCCGCGAAACAGAGATTATTGAACTGCAGGACAAACGTAAGCTTGGTATTGCAACCCTTGGCGCCCTGAAACAACATCCCCGGATATCGGCCTTTCGACAGTTCATCGAAGGATGGTATTTGAGTTACTTTACACCGGATGCCGCTCGCAGCCTGCCCTTGGCCGGCCCACAAAGGCATTTGAATATCCACGGAGACAATCTCGGCAATGTCGTTCAGTTCATGGAGCGTGAACATCCTAAACGTTTTAAGAGTATCCTCAATCGCATTGCTGAGAAAATCCCCGGAATTGACAGGATCGATACCGAAGAGAGTCCGGATAAACGTTTGCTTCTCCGTTTTAATGACAAAGGCTTCGATGATCCGTTTTACGCTCAGCAAATGTCTGATGGCACGCTAAAAGTCTTTGCCTATTTGCTTTTATTGGAAGACCCGACACCACCGCCATTCATCTGTATTGAAGAGCCTGAGAATGGTCTTTATCACAAACTTCTTGAAACTCTGGCCACTGAATTCCGTACACATGCAACCGGAAAGAAAAACGCGCCACAACTCTTTATCACAACTCATCAACCCTACTTTGTCGATGCACTCTCGCCGGAAGAGACCTGGATTCTTGAAAAAGATCCGGATGGCTTTTCAAGCATCCGCAGGGCCAGCGATGATGCAATCGTCAACGCCATGGTAGATGAGGGGTTACCGCTTGGCAGCCTCTGGTACAGTGATTATCTGGATGCGAGGTGAGCCAATGCACTTTGAAATACTTGTCGAAGATGCGTCAGGAAAAATATCATTGGAATCTATTTTGGAAAAAATTCTTGGTCCAAACGGGCAAGATCACACCTATAGAATTATTTCCTACAAAGGCATTGGCCGTATTCCAAAAAATCTAAGAGGAACGACAGATCCGCAGAAGCGGATTCTTCTGGATCGATTGCCCAAGTTACTCAGAGGATATGGGAAAAGCCTCCAAGACTTACCTGCTGCGGTTGTCGTGGTCGTAGACCTGGATGATAAGGACTGTCTGGTGTTCAAACAAGAAATGCTCGATATTCTGAATGCCTGCAATCCACAGCCAACAACACTGTTCAGGATTGCGATAGAGGAAGGCGAAGCCTGGTTGTTGGGAGACCGTAACGCCGTAAAAGCAGCCTACCCTCGCGCAAAAAAGCAGGTTTTGAACGCTTATGTGCAAGACAGCATTTGTGGTACATGGGAAAAGCTTGCGGATGCCGTCTATCCGGGGGGATCACAAAAACTTAAACAATTGGGATGGCCCCATACAGGACAGGCTAAATGCGAATGGGCTAATAATATCGCTCCCCACTTAGATGTGGAGGGTAATCAATCGAGAAGTTTCCAGGTTTTTCGTGACGGAATCAGAAATCTGGCAGGAATCGTGACCTGATGCGTGAGTTCGAGGAATACCTGCCTGCGCCGCAAGCGTCGCGGCAGACAGGCCGCGAATCCAAACAGAAACGTCTGAAGGTGTTCCGCCCGAAAGCGGTTCGCGCCAGATTCAAAAAGGCATGGCAGAAGCGCGACTACGCCACCATGATCGCCGTGGCCCGCAAGATTCCGGAAAAGATTCTCCAGGAAGACCCCGGTACGACCAGGCGGTCACAAGAATGGGAGGCGAATAATGACGCCTATTTTGAATTTTACATGTACAGATCGTTCTATAGGCTTGTTGGTTAGGCCAACCCGATCGGGACCTGAAAGTGAATTGACTTCCGAGTTTATCGAAAAAACGATGCCAATACTGAGAGATCGCAAACGACACTACGCACTGTTTTGTGAACCTCAGTTAGAGTCGGGATTCCCTGATATCGTTATCGTTTCATACAACCCTTATGTGTTGGACGAGTGGCAGAACGGGAGAAACAGTTTAACTACTTTGGATCTCAAGATACTTCATCACCTGCATTTCGTTGGCGGGGCTGATGCGGAAAGAATTGAAAGGCAGCTAGGTGTCGATAGTAAAAGTTTGGTCAGGTCCTTGGAGCGCCTTCTTGGGGCAAGTCTAATCCGGTGGTATGCGAAGCAATGGATGCCACGTAGTCTAAAAACAAGGTATGCGGTGAAGAGCATTGCTGCAATTGAATCCAAGATAAAAAACTGGGCATCTGCATTTCAGCAGGCTGAGTTAAACCGTTGGTTTGCTTCTGAGTCTTATGTTCTTTCGCCTGTTTTACATCCTCAGAAGAAGGTTTTAAAGAAATCGGAGAGCTTGGGAGTCGGCATTTATTCCATGTCTGCGGGTTCTCATGTGAAGAAACTCAAAACATCAAAATGCGGAAAACTTCCCTCAAGCTATGCTTCTTGGCTATTTAATGAGTGGATAGGACGCCGTTTGCATTCTTAATTTGATGGAGATTTTCTATGACTATGCCGAATGCTGAAATGGTTAAACGAATCCTCCCGAATGCTACAGGAGTCTTTGAAATTAAAATAGGTGGTCAAAAGGCAGTATTTCGGGCAACGGATAATGACTATGGCACTGTTGTTGTTAAGATTATGCTACCAGATGGATCTGGAAATCGTCTGAATAGGGAAATCGACATTGTATCGTCAAATGATTTCCCGAACGTTCCCAAAATTTACAATCACGGAACTTTCGATATCGATGAAAACCAATGTGTGTTTATTATTGAGCAATACATCGAAGGATTTGATTTGCGCGGACTTCTGAGCAAAAATGGCAGACTTACGATTGAGGAAACAATCGGACTTATCGAAGGTTTATTGGAAACTGTCACTGCATTAGAAATGTGTGGCGTTGTTCATAGAGATATAAAGCCTGAGAATATTCTCTGTTCCACGGATGGAAAATACTGGCTTTTGGATTTTGGAATCGCTCGAGATCTACGTCAATTATCGCTTACGGACACAGCTGCCCATTTTGGACCACATACCGCTGGCTATGCCGCACCAGAACAATTTCGTAATATGAAGAAAAAGATCGATGCAAGGGCGGACCTGTTCTCAATAGGCGTTGTGGCATATGAAGCACTGTCTGGAAACCATCCGTTTGCGGCTGGCGCACGTGATTATCTCGATATTCTTAGACGTACCGAAGCTTTTCATGTCAGCCCGTTAGTTATCAAAGATG
>JAIWHJ010000002.1:0-17761 GCA_048629695.1 Promethearchaeota archaeon | reverse complement strand
GGCTGCCCAGCATACCAAAGTATCGAAGTCTACGCTTATCTGCTGATCAGCCTGCTCACCACCCTGTGAAGCGCCCCGCAGAAAGTGCCCTTGGGGTGCGCTGCCGAATATTTACAATCTGGTGGTTTCAGCTATTTTCCGGCATTAAGCCGAATATTTACTATTATGAATGGCCTAGGATTTTGCCGATGGCTGTCACTAGATCATCTTTACAAATCGGCTTGTTAAGGAAGCCCTGAACGTTTGCCTTACGAGCCCGGCTCATGTCCTCTTCGCTGCCCAATGACGTGAAGATCATTATCGGAATATGGGCTGTTTCAGGAATGGACCTGATTTTTTCCGTTGCCTCGATGCCGTCCATTTGGGGCATTTCTATATCCATCATGATCAGGTCGGGACAATGGCATTTTGCCAGATCGCATCCGATTTTACCACTGTCTGCCAGCAAAATTTTATAGCCGGCTTTTTCCAGAATCTGCCCGACGATTCTAAGGATCATCACAGAATCATCCACAATGAGAATGGTCTTTTGCATATTTTAAATCCCACGGCTTATGAAATCGGCAGGCAGTGGTTTCAGACCCGTAGCAAATAAATGTTCATACAAAAATAGCTATTAGTTTTTAGCTATCTATTTGAAAAATAACCACAAACTAACGGATGGCACCTGATTGCCGACGGCTTGCAGCAGCAATACAGATGGTCTGTGGCGGTGAATCTGCGGAATCTTCCCGGTAATCCACGATGAACCATACATACTATACATGAAATTGCTTTAACAATCAAATAGCTGTAAGCGGCTATGGAAATTTACCTGTTCCAACCGATCAAGTCAATTCTGAAAAGCTTGGGCAGAGGGTTGTTGGAGGAAATTTATTGATATGCCGTGAAGGGTTGTTTATAACAACAACATCCGGTTGAAATCAATTGCTCCCTGAACCCTGAACCCCTGAATCCCTGAACCATGGAAGTCATAACTACTCACCAGAATGCCGACTTTGATGCAATGGCATCAATGATTGCGGCAAAAAAAATCTATCCGGATGCAGTGCTTGCCTTTGCCGGATCTCAGGAAAAGAACACTCGGGATTTTCTTGTCCAGTCCACCCTTGTTTATGATTTTCAAAGGACCGGAAATATTCCAATGGACCAGGTGACCAGGCTCATAATCGTAGATACCAGACAGCCCGGCCGGATCGGAAATTTTAGAAAGTGCTTGGAAAACCCGGGCATTGAACTCCATCTGTATGATCATCATCCCGATGCACCCGGAGATCTCAAGGGTGATTTTGAGATTGTAAGGCCTGCCGGCGCCACAGTCACGTTTTTTGTGGAGATATTTAAAGAAAAGTCCATCAGTGTGAGCGCGGAGGAGGCCACCCTGATGGCGTTGGGCCTTTACGCGGACACAGGATCCTTCACATTTGACACGACAACACCTGACGACCTTACAGCCATGTCATGGCTGCTTGCCAAAGGCGCAAATCTCAACACGGTCTCCCAATACATTTCCCGCGAGTTGACCACACCCGAGGTGGCCCTTTTACATGATCTGATCAAGTCGGCCACAACATATACCATCGAAGGGGTGGACATTGTGGTGGCAAAGCTGACCGTGCCTGAATATGTGGATGAATTCTCACTTCTTGTACGGCGATTCATGGTGATGGAAAACCTGGACACCCTTTTTGCCCTGGCAGCCATGGGAGGGACCATTTATTTCATTGCCAGGAGCCGAATTCCAGAGGTCAATGCAGGAAAGATTGCAGCGGATTTCGGAGGAGGAGGACATGCCTCAGCCGCCTCGGCATCCATAAGGGACATGACGATTATTGAAACAGAGGAAAAGCTTATCAGGCTCCTTCACAAACATGTACGTCCCAGGAGCCTGGCACGCGAATTGATGTCCTCTCCGGTAATTTTTGTAGAACCGAAAACATCAATAAATGAGGCCAACCGTATTTTGACCCGTTATAACATCACCGTGGCACCGGTTTTGAAAAAAAACCGGGAGATTCTTGGACACATTTCCAGGCGGATCGCGGAAAAAGCCATTTTTCACGGCCTGGGCGAGGTGCCGGTAACCGAATATATGAGCACTGATTTTTCGACCTTGCCGCCAACCGCAACACTGGCTGATATACAGGAACTGATTATAGAGAATCGGCAGCGGTTCATTCCGGTTGTGGACAACCGGAAAGTCCTGGGCGTAATCACACGCACCGATCTTCTGAACCTGCTTGTCAACGAACCGGCCAATCTTCCCAAGAATCTGCTCCACTCCCACAGCCGCCCGTCTGTTGAGCGGAACCGGAACCTTAACAATCTGATGATTGAATCCTTTGATCGCAAGATGATAGTTCTGCTCCGGACTATCGGCGAAACGGCCGCCGAGAATAATTACACGGCCTATGCGGTCGGCGGTTTTGTACGGGATCTTCTTTTGCATACCAGTAATTTTGATATTGATATCGTGATCGAGGGGGATGGGATAGATTTTTCCTGGAAACTGGCAAAAAAACTTGATGGCGTGGTCCGAACCCACGAAAAGTTTAAAACAGCTGTTGTTAAGCTTCCGGATGGATTCAAGATCGATGTAGCAACCGCCAGGCTTGAATACTACGAGTATCCGGCAGCCATGCCCATAGTGGAGTTCAGCTCCTTAAAGCTGGACCTTTACCGTCGGGATTTCACCATAAATGCCATGGCCATTCACCTGAATCCGGATACATTCGGGACATTGGTGGATTTCTTTAACTGCCAGAACGATATCAAGGACCGGCAGATAAGGGTGCTGCATAATTTAAGCTTTGTGGAAGACCCGACCAGGATCCTTCGTGCCATCCGTTTTGCCCGGCGCATGGATTTTTCACTGGGAAAGCATACGGAAAAATTAATTAAAAACGCGGTCAAGATGGACCTTTTCAATTGCGTATCCTCGTCCGGAGGCAGGGAAAGCCATCTCGGGCGCAGACTTTTCAATGAACTGAAATTTATTTTATCAGAGGAAAATCCTCTGCCTGCCCTAAAGCTGATGGCGCGTTTCAAATTGCTCAAGGTCGTGCACCCGTCACTTAAAATAGATGAACGGCTGGAACATCTCCTAAAAGAAGTACAGCAGGCTGTCGGCTGGCACAGGCTGCTGTACCTGGATGAAAGCTGCCGTCACTGGATGGTTTATGTGCTGGCGCTCTTTGACAAGGTATCGGTCAAGGGCCTGAATTCTTTCTGCAGTCGCTTTGAAGTGCCGGAAAGGCAGATGCAATTAATGATAAGAATCAAGGCGGAAGACTTTAAGGTTGTTAAAACCCTTAACAGTCGTTCACTTCTGCATGCGAGCGAGACATTCTGGCTGTTGAACGGATTAAGTCACGAAGCGCTTCTGTACGTGATGAGTCTCACAAAACGGAAGGCCGGCAAAAAGGCAATATCGCTTTACGTGACACAGTTGCGCCATATCAAGACCCATATCCAGGGCCTGGATCTCAAGGAGATGGGTTACCGGACCGGTCCTGTTTTTAAAACAATTTTAAACCACCTGCTTGAGGCAAAACTGGACGGTTACGTCAGCACTCGCGAAGATGAACTTGATTATGTTAAAAGTCATTATCCACCGGAAGAACCGGTTACAAAAATGGAAGATGTAAAGTAATGGACCTTCAACAGATCGCAATATATGCGCCCTCATTTCTTTTTGCCCTGACCATCCATGAATATTCGCACGGTTACGTGGCAAATCGACTGGGTGATCCAACCGCCGCCCTCATGGGCCGCCTGACACTGAACCCTATAAAACACCTGGACCCCATGGGTGTAATCTGTTTTCTCGTCATGAAAATCGGGTGGGCAAAGCCTATTCCGGTAGATCCAAGGTATTTTAAGAATCCAAAGTGGGACATGCTCTGGGTTGCGCTTGCAGGGCCGGGCGCAAATTTTCTGCTTGCACTTGCAAGCGGGATGGCGCTTAAGTTTATCCTGGTCTTTCACGCACTCATTCCGGTTTATGTTTCCGTGCCTCTTGAAAAGGTGTTTGACGCCAGTATCTGGGTAAACGTAATGCTGGCGATTTTCAACCTGATACCCATCCCCCCATTGGACGGGAGCAGAATTTTGCAAGCCGTCCTGCCGCATAATCTGGCCGTATCATATGCCAGGTTTGAATCATACGGCCTGATCGTACTGTTATTTCTTTTTTATTTTACAGGCGTATTTAAAAAAGTTTTTTTGCCTGTTATATATTTTGGTTATATATTGGTAAGAGTGCTTTTTGGCACATAAGGGATGTGAAACGGAAGTGGGACTTTAGTCCCGCCTTTTGAGGGATGCAGTGGCTGTGTTGGACTAACCCAGATAAACTGGAAATTTTTAAAGGTCCTGGACTATTTTCAGTACCCCCTCCGAGGGGTATAAATGCCTTAAAACATATGACACCTCAGGCGTCGCATATAACTTCAGAGTTTTTCTGCCACACAAAAAACAAAAAAATAACCGCTAAGGTACTAAATTGCTGCATTTTTTTAATGGAGATATCTTGTGAGCAAGAAAGACAAATATGCTGAAGAATATGAAAAGCTGAAAAGGGAAATCGTTATCGACAAAGTGAATGAGGTTTTCAAGAAAGATCCTGTCAATTACCGAGAAGGTCTGGAAGAAATAGGATTCACATGGTTTGATGACGAGTATGATTCAGAGGAAGATGAAGAGAAAGCCGCTGTTCCCATGAATGACCGACAGGATTCTCTTGCCGCATATTTTGAAGGCCGGGTAGAATTATCAGAAAAACTTCTAGCCGATCTGCAGGCTGAAAGACACTCCGAAGAACCGAACTATCCTTTAATCCGGAAATATTTCAGAGCCGGTAATCAACAGCTCAAAAACCTTCTTTTGTATGGATTGGAAAAAGATCCGACCAATCCTGACTTTCTCTCCGATCTCTCATTTTTTCACGAATTTTCAAACATGCTGCCTGAACTCATTGACCGTTACATGCGGGCTTGTCGGATGGAAAACGATTTGCAAAAGTTTTCTGAGCTGGTTCAAGATTTCTACTACGGTACCATTGAGGATGGCTATGATGCCTTGCAAACACTCCGGAATTTCTTTGATGAGGAATCGGACAAAAGAAAAATTATCGATTTTTTGATCAGTGAACATAAAACACAGGATGACCAAGTGGTGATACTGTAATCAGCGCCTGAACGAAAATCCCTGATTTAATAAACAACTATCCAAACCCCAGTTCTTTTAGGAAATTCACGTTTTTTGTCCAGTTTTTACGTATCTTGACCCATAGTTTCAGAAAACAACGCTGGGCCAGAAGGTCTTCGATATCCTTACGGGCAGCGGTGCCGATCTGCCTGAGTTTTTCCCCTCCCTTTCCAATAATTATCCCTTTTTGTGATTTTTTTTCCACATAGATCGTTGCATGGATTAAAATCAGTCCTTTGCCCGAGTCCTCGTGAAACAAATCAATAGCAACTGCTGTTGAATACGGGATTTCCTGATCTGTATGGAGAAAAATTTTTTCTCTGACTATTTCAGAAACAATAAAACGTTCCGTGGCATCGGTTGGAATATCCTCAGGGTAGAGGCGCGGGCCGGTCGGCAGGAATTTCAGGAGTTCCGGGATCAGAATGTCGGTACCGTCATGCTTAAGGGCTGAGATCGGAATGAGCGTGTCGAACGGGTAAAGTTCTCTGTATCCCTCAATCACCGGAAGCAGGCCTGCTTTGTCAATGAGGTCTATCTTGTTTAAGAGCAGGATGGACGGCCTGTTCGACCCTTTCAAATATTTTGTCGCGGTATTTTCTTTTTTAGGAACAGGAAAAGTGACGTCGATCATAAAAAGTATTACATTTACCTCTGTCAGGGTGTTCAAGGCAATTTTGACCATTTCCAGATTCAGGGGCGTACGGGCCTTATGAAGGCCGGGTGTGTCCAGTATGATGACCTGGTAGTCAGGCCCGTTCAATATCCCTAAGATTCTGTTCCTGGTGGTCTGCGGCTTTGGTGAGACTATTGATATTTTCTGGCCCAGCAGGCAATTAAGCAGGGTGGATTTTCCCACATTCGGTGGGCCGACCAGGGCTACGACTCCGGATTTGATTGAATTTTCCATTTCTGTTTGGATATCCTTCATGACAGTTGTTTCAGGGTTGTTCATCAGTTTAACCTTATATTTCGCTCGAAAATAAATTTATCTGATTATAACGGATTTTGGGGAGGAAAGCCTTGCATCGTTTTTTTTGTAAGCGCCTGATGGGTGGCAAACGGCTAAAATGTTGGGAACGTTATACAAATAAGACAATAATCGCAACAGATTATCATTGAATGTATGAAATTATGTTGTAAACGTCTTGCACACAGTGCGGGAATTGCAACGGTTGCGGGACAGGTCAAAGGAAAAAATATATGGCTTGACAGTCTAGATATTCCAATTATACAATTTTTACAGACGTATTTCTTAAACGATTCTATGGCGTGTGTAAGGGTTCGCTCAAAAGTAAATATTAATGGGGCATGAGACTTATGGGTAAAGGGTAGAGCGAGCCCCTAAGACAGGTCTGATAAAAAAAGGAGAATGAACATGAATACAAAATTGTTGTGTACCGTTGCGGCGCTGGTAATTTTTTTGTTTCCCATGCAGGCAGAATCAAAAGAGGGGAAGAAGTATTCAGGGAAGCAGTACGCAGGCAAGGAGAATGTAGAAAAGGGTGAGTGTACGGAAGGGAATTGCATCAATGGCAAAGGCACCATGGTCTATCCCGGCGGCGCCGTGTACAAGGGAAACTGGAAGAAGGGAAAGCGACACGGGCAGGGACTGATGACTTTACCAAACGGAGAGGAATACCTTTGCGGATGGAGTAATGGCAAGAGGCAAGGGACCTTGAGTTTTGTTGATGAGAGTGCAGTGGAGAGTGAATAAAACAAATCTTCTATACTCATCACTTATTTTTTTTCTTGTACTGGCGGGATTTCTCCCCTTTTCAGGCGCATTGTATAACGGCTTTGTTGACTGGGACGACATGGCCTATGTGGTAAACAATCCGTATGTTCATGAATTGTCATGGACAAACCTGAAAGCCGTTTTTACCGGTTCTGTTTCCTATATCAACATGTATTGCCCCCTGGTGCTGTGCTCTTTCATGCTGGAGTATGTGCTCCGGGGACCTGATCCATTTATTTTTCACCTGACCAGTCTGATTCTGCACACATTTAATGTGCTGCTTGTATTCTGGTTTGTTTTGCTTCTTGTGGATGATCATGATCCGGATACACATTTTGTTCAGAAGAACATGGCCGCAGCTTTTGCTGCGGTTTTTTTTGCCGTACATCCGGTTCACGTGGAGTCCATTGCATGGGTCACGTCCAGAAAGGACCTCCTCTCAGGTTTCTTTTTTCTGCTTACGCTTATCTGTTATCTCAAATACATGCAACAAGGCCGAAGAGAATTTTACCTGGCAGCGTTCATGTGTTCGATCGGGGCATTATTATCCAAGGCCTCTGCGGTGAGCATTCCTTTCTGCCTGCTGCTGCTTGACTGGCGAAGCGCCAGGGGGGGTGTAAGAACAGTTCTGGATAAGCTCCCCTTTTTCGGTGTGAGTATCGGTTTTGGTCTCCTGGCCGTTCATATCCAGAAAATGTCAATGACATCTTTCTGTATCCGTCCCATCCCGGAACGGATACTTGTCAGTCTTAAGAGTGTTTCTCTATATCTTGTTAATACATTCATACCCATCAGACTTTCAGCGCTTTACCCGTATCCCGGCCACATCCGTTTTTCGGATCCGGATATTATAGCGGCAGCAGCATTTATTATATTGATTGGGACCATCACCCTCCTGAGATTCAGGAACGCTCGTGAATTTGTTTTTGGCATCTTGTTCTTTGGTGTCACAATTGCTCCTGCTCTGAAACTGTTTCCGAGAAACTCTTATGAATATGCGGCTGACCGTTTCATGTACATTCCATTAATTGGTCTTGTATATCCTGCCGCATGGTATATCTGCCGGCTGTTTGACAGGATCGGTGCGGCATCCGGGAAAATATTTCTTGCCATTATATTGACCGGGCTGATCCTGACACTCTCATTTGCGTCGTATCAGCGGGTGAGGATATGGTCGGCTGCTGAACATATATGGGAGGACGTCCTCGCGCATTACCCGGATTCGGCGCTTGCCAGGAATGAACTTGGGAAAATTCGGGTTGCGCAGGGTAGAATTAAACAAGGGAAGGAACAACTACTAAAAGCCCTGCGGATAAAGCCCGCGTATCCTGATCCGATGAACGGGCTGGCCGGCATCTATTTTCAAAGTGGAGATTTCGGGCCGGCAGAAATATATTTGCGTAATGCCCTGGAAATAAGTCCGGATTTTGTTGATGCCCGTTACAACCTTGGTGTGCTTTTGTGGTCAACAGGCCACAGGGACGAGGCGGTTGCGGCATTTGAGGAAGTTGTCAGGCTGGCCCCTGACCATGCGGATGCTTACAACAATCTTGGAGTGGCGTTTCGAAACCGCGGGCAACATGCCGATGCGGTCCGATACTTTAAAAAGGCGCTCTCGGTTGATCCTGCACATGAAAATGCCGGACGTAATCTGGCATTGGCGGGTCGATAATTCTTGGTCGAAAATGCATAAACGGTCATCCCCGTATAAGGGAATGACCGTTGTCTGGTTTGGATCTACGGACTGCGATCACTCTACTTGACGCCAGGATTGCATGCCGCTGCGCACGGCATCAACGGTTTCGGCTTTATTCCGGATGACTGTTCCGGTTGAAAGCTGGGTGAATACGGAAACTTGTCTTGAGCCTGACCCGGAACCGATGTGAAGCGCAGGCGAGGTGCCATAGCCGTAGCCAAGATCAATATATTTTCTTGATCGCTTCAGTTCTTCCCCATCAACAGTGACTTCCTCGTAACCAAAGACGTTTGGATTATAGTATGCGGTGCCGGTCTTGTAATAGAGTCCGTACAACCGGCTGTATCCCTCGGAAGAGCATAGGTCCATGTTGGGCTGATATACGGAATTAAACAACACGCCTCCAAGCATAGCCGGCTGAGAGAGAGACCGGGTGGCCGGGTTTGTGCCCGCGACGCCTACAATGGGCGGAAGCGTGAGATACCATCCATTCAATCTGTCGGCAATGTCGTTTTCAAGGTCTCTAAAGGTTGTGATAGCAGGAACATGGGAATAGCAGCCTGTGATTGATCCGTTGGTATAAACTTCAATGTCTGTTACATCGGCCAGTGTCGCGGTGGTCAACGCAGGAGGAGGCTGAAAGCCCGCGACCCCGAACTCATAGTTGTCTTTCACTCCAAATAAGCACTGATTGTTAGTGCTGCTTTTATCGGCGTCGGCGTACAGCCGGCCGGTGCCGAAGAATACCCAGGAGTGGCCGGACTCGTCTACGCCCGCAGTCACGGCGGCTGACACCGGAAGTGAAATGTCGACAAATGCGGCGGGTGTATCCCACAGGTCAGGCGTAGGATGACCGTACTCATCGCCATTTACGGAAAATCGCCACAAAGCGCCTGTATCGGCATCCGCGTCCCCGACCACGCCGAAGTATACAGTATCCGCCTTATATGACAGATCCCAGTCAACCGTGACCGGAGTGCCGAGAAAGCTTTGCGTCACGCCCGTGTCGCAAGTTATGATTCCCATGGTGTCGGTATAATCCACACTGCAGCCTGTTGGATGAGCAGTTGAGGCAATCGTGCCGGGGTTCGTTATCTCGTCAAGATCCAGGATATACAGCTTGGCATTTGTTGTGCTTGAGGCAGTTTCAATTGTTTCCGGGCCGGAGCCGAAAACCAGGTACCATTTGTTGTTGTCGTCCGCAGGCACAATATCCTTGAATGTCATTACACACGGATATACCGTGGAGAAACTGTGGTCCGGGACTCTGACCTCTGCAAGCAGTTCAGGCGCCTCTTCAGGGTTGGTGATGTCAAAAATGATGAATGCGGAACTGAGAGTCCTGTCGTCGGCGGCGTTGAGTCCGCCAAGTCCGTCGGCAGCGGTGTCAATCGTCATCGGGCCGCCGCCCAGGCGCATGCCGACAACCAGTACGGTTCCCCAGCCACCGGGATGATCCGTATCATCCGTGAAAATTTTTGCATCAAACACCTTGGGTTTTCCATCCACATAATAGACATGCAGGTAGTCAGGTTCTTTCAACCATTTCAGGTGAGGCAGAAGATTATACGGTACATAGGCCCACAGTTCAGAACCCAGTGGATGTGCGACGGCATCGTAACTGTGTGGGTCGGTTGCCGTAGTGCCCGGCTTATAGCCTTCTTTGCGGAACTGCTTGTCCTGCATGTCGAAAAACCCGGCATTAATGGCATGCAGCATGCCGTCGTTTGCTCCCGTGTATAAAACATGGCGGCGGTTTTCATACCGAGCTTTGAACGGACCGTAGGTGGTGTCGCGGTACAGCAGATCAAAAGCCTCCATGGGCCGGGTTACAACAGTGGGCGTGGAGTTGATGATATCACCGAGGCGCAGTGTTTCTGTGTTGCCGTCACCGTCATAGTCCATGGTCCGGTTGCGGTATCCTGCAATTTCTTTACCGCGCACGTAATTTACCAGTTGTTCAGCATCGGCCTCGGTGGCCAGGTCAAAAAAACCGTAGTTGCCGGACGTGATTGTGGTATCGACAAAGTCGACGTATTCACCGGCATCCACTATTCCATCCAGGTCCGCATCAATCCAGGTCTTGATAAAGCGCCGTTCATCCGCCAGGCTGACATCGGTGTAGTAATCCCGCTGGCTGATGATGTCTGAATCAGCGGCTGAGGGTAAACAGAGTTGTTCCCTGGCATTCCAGAGCGGTGAGAGTTCTTCAAGCTCGATGGTGGTGGAACCGGACGGAGTAAATTTATCCGGGTCACTGCTTGTCCAGCGTCTTATTCTGGTTCGATTTTCAGTTGTATCGTAAAAGGATTCCACCACCATGTCCGTATCATAATCTTCAAGTTTTCCGTCTCCATCGTCTTCGCGCATATAGCCGTAATCATCAAGCCACAATGCACGGACCGAGCCGATCCAATTGACGGAATTGCCCAGGGCATCCTGGCGCATGGGTTCATAATAGGCCTGATAAATCGCGCCTTCACCACTCACGTTATTCGATACGACCGCGGCTGCCGTGCCCGATGACACTCGCTGAAGAATATTTAAGAATACCCGGTTCAGGGAAGCCTCAAGTTGTGAAGGATTTTCCGCATAAAAATAGTTATCAGGAATTCCGTCCGGGTTCATGGCCCCGTTTGCGTCCATTGAGTCCCATTCCGATTGGACGTCCGGGATGTCATTGCCGTTGCTGTCAATAAAACCACCCCATTTGGCCGCATACCACATCGGATCCTCAAGTGAGGATGCCGTGCTGCTGCCAAGGGAATAGGTGGCCGTGGAAGCAGCATCGCCGGTGTTGCAGCCGGATGCGCAATCGCTGCCCGCAGTGATTGTGGCTGGATCATCATAGGTATATCCTTCAATGCCTGAATGCGCATGAAATCCGTCCTGGGTAGTGCCGTTGATCACATATCCGAATCCCATGGCATAACCGGTCGATTCGGCAATAACATTGGTGGTGATGGTAATGGTGTCAGCGGTATCGTCAATTTCATATTCCAGGATTCCCCACATGTCCTGGTCAAAGTCGCCGCCCTGCTCACTGTCTTCCCAATTGATATAGATTTTGCCCGTACCTTTGTGTGTCGCGCCAACTGTAACGTCCTGACTCACAATTTTAAAATCAACGATCGCGCAGTTGCCCTCCGGATTGAGATCCGTATTCCGGCAGGCCGGCATAATCGTGACTGCCGTGGAACCAGGCGAGTCGGGATAGGGAATTTCAACCTTGGGCGCTGCAGAGGCCAGGGCCACACAGTAAGTATCAATTTTCTGGGTGTCATCAAGTTCCTTACGAATATCCTTTACATGTGCGTAATAAGATATTCCCGCCAGACGAAAAGATCCCTGCATCCTTGCCGCCTCAGGGCACAGGCCGCCTGCGTTGCCCAGACTGTTGATTGTCTTGGCTGTGCACAACTGGTCATCCCCGTCACCCTGTACATCGATATCAGTCTCGCCGATAAAATATTGATTTCCATGAATATTTTCCCCGGCGCCAACCACATCCGTCATAGCGGCAGCGGTTTTTGCTCCAGGCAGGTCATCGTTATCCCATACTGTTGTTACACCGTAGCTGACGCCGTCCAGATCATCCTCATCATAAGACATGACACTGGAGTTGAAATTAACAATGCTGAGCCTGGCACAGTAATTGGTTTCATCAAGCTGATCTTTCCAGGTCAGCGGTGTATTTAACCCTGGTATTTTAACTGAGTCATTGGCCCTGTATATGCCTGCCACGCCTTCACCTGCAAGATAGCGGACAGACTGCAGATATATTTCAGAAAACGGGTTGCCCCAGTTCATGCATTTGCCGTCGTCCGTTGTATGAGCTTCGTCGGACAGTCCCCAAGTACAGCTATCTCCCTGGACGCCGGCGTATGTGCCGTCTCCCTGAGAATAGCCGACAATTCTGTACAGGCACCAGGCATTAATCATTCCATAGGACTTGTTATTAGCTGTCGGACCACCTGCAGCAGTTGCAACCAGCTTGAATGTTCCGTCCGTGTCCACGTTGACTTCATCACTTATACTCGTGATGTCACTGATCAACTCGCCGCCTGACGTGTGTTTCTGATAGGTCCCCGCCATCATGCCGAATAAGAGCCGGTCCTCATCCCCATATACCTGAAACAGCCCGATTGGCTTGTATATGTCGTCAGCAGTGCCTGGCGAGCCGTCCGAGCCCGGATACAGTTTACAGTTTTCCTGTCCTATCAGGCCGTCTACACAGGCCTGCACCCTTGCGACATAATTTTTCCGGCCTTTGCCCTGGGAGTAATCCGGACTGATTGAATACGAATAGATTCCGGAATCAGCCGATGAGTTGGCATTTGTAGCGCCATGGTTGTCTTCTGGTGAACCGCTGTCCCAAGTGCACTGCCATCGTTCATTGCCGGCCCATAAAGAATAGTTGCCTGTAACAACCTTGATCAGAGGCGGGTCGGTGACCTCGTCGGAAAAATGCGTGACTCCCGTATCACTGGAATCAGTCGTGTTCGCAAAGGTCATGCCGTTTATCCGTGCGTCCCCGTTGTTAAGTGAATAATCCACCCCTTCGGTAAATGGTGTCAGCAGGCAAAGGTCCTTGCCTTGGTAATGTTTGGCCCAGCTGTGTGCGTCGTGGGGCAGATATGTCCTTTCCAGGACTGTCTCTGTTGCCGTGTCCACCCTTCGGTGACCGCCAAACAGGATCTTGCGCACTGCATCGATTCGCGACATACTTACCCAGTTCAGGAAGTTGCCGCTCCAGTACCCGCTGTTTGCGCCGTCGCAATAACCCGGCACAGTTGTTTCCAGGGTGACGACATCACCGGCATTAATCGAAGCTCCTGTGTCAATAATAAATGTTTTGACGGCCCCCGGGTTTTCGAGAGTGTTACTTGTGGAACTGTTGCCGATCCATGCAATGTCCCCGGTTCCGCCGTCCACGATTTTCCCTGTCCAGGCGCTGAACGGACCGAGGCCGTCAAATCCTGCGATGGCAGTCGAGTAGTCGGAAGTTCGCGTTAATTTGACAACGTTGAATTGCAGTTCACCGGTGCCTGCATTATAACTCGTTACGGTTCCGTTCATTGAATATGATTCACCGGACTCGGCAGCAGGCTCAAAACGCAGGTCGGTTGTGTCATAGTCATAACACTTGTAACTGTCAAAATATCCATAATAGACCACGGTGGGCTTGAACGTGGTATCAACCTCACCGTCATTGTCAAGGTCTGAATAATCACTGTAGGCTTTGAAATAGAGCTGATGATCGTTTGAGGTGTTGATCATCACCATGGGAGTGACCGTGTCGGCCTGGGTGATCGGATCGGATGAAAACTCTAAATTGGTATGCGTGGACACCTCTGACAGGGCAGCGGCCGGCAAAAAAAATGAAAAAAGCAGAGCAATGAGAATTGAAGCGCCATATAAACCGCGGGATTTCAGCAAATTTCGGGTCTTCATCTTCCTGACCTCCATCTGTAGATTGTATCTATTCGCCGGTGTGAACCGACCATCATTCAACTTCAATCCAGCCTTCAGTCTGAATATATTTACAGTTGTGATCAATCATAATAAATACATTCGTCCTCAAGGCCGATAATATGATTCCAGTTGATATTAATGATTACTTCGCTGTTTCTGGCCCCTAAGTGCTGGGAATACAAATCATAATCAATATAACTCCCCCCGGCCGCGGCGGCAAAGCCCTTGCCTTCGTAACCTGCCACCATCTGAATGGCATTGCCTGCTTTGCATTTCGTGTCGCCGCCGGCCAATACATTGGTCTGGGGTGTGCTGCCGTCTTTGGGATAATAAAAGGAACGATTAGCATCAGCGGCCGCAACCGGGGAGGAATTTGTTCCCTGTAAAACGGCGAGGTCCGCCTGGCTGTTTTTCCAGAAATTCAGGTCCACCACCCTGACATCATCAATGTCCCGGTAGGTTTCGCCGGCGTCTTTTAAAAATCCTTGTGCACTGCAGTTAATATTCTGTTCAAGGATTTCAGCCCCGATTTGCGTACCGCCATCCGCCTGATAAAAAGCTGTCCCATGCAGTCTTTCATTGCCCGCAATCTTTACGTCGGTTGTGCTGATTTTGCTCATGGAAATGGCGATCAGCGAAAGCAGCAACAGCATCATCAGCGCCAGATTGATAATCGAACCTTTCTGGTTATTAATAATCATGTGAAGAAAGTATTTTTGTTTCATGGCAGATCAGACCTTACGGAAGTGAGTTGTATTGCCCTGGGCACACCTTTTACAGACCATTTGACAATCACGTTGATTGTTTTTGAATTTGCAGCAGGACTACCGGCTGCAACGTTATAGTAAACAGTATAGTTTCCGTTTTTCCCCTGGCCGGTGTTTTTGCCGTCCGCATCGGTACAGGCACCGGTGGACTGTCCCGTGGGCGTGTCCTTGCAGTCGTCCAGGCCTGCAAATCCGTTGTTATCATCATCCTTCAGTCTTGCCAATAAATTGCCCTGGTCATCGTAATCCTTTGTTTCGTCATAGGTTGCACTCAATAATTCTTCAAACTTGTTGGTCGCCAGGGTAGTGGCTTCGCTTAGATTTCCTGAAAAGGAATTGCCCTTTATTGAAGAAATCTGTAAAGCCGCAATGCCAAGGGCGCCATACGTAAAGATGGTTGCACCGATGAGCACTTCCAGAAGTGAGAAACCGTTCTGTTTTTTTATGAGCATTTTTTTTACCTGAAAGCTGACCCCAAAAATGAATTTTTGGTCTTATAGTCCCTATTAAGCGCTCAGCAAAAAATAAATTGTACTTCTTGGCATCTTTATTCTGTGAAACGGAAGTGGGACTTTAGTCCCGCCTTTTGAGGGATGCAGTGGTTGTGTGGGACTAAAGTCCCACTTCCGACAAATATAACAGAATAGCATTTTATTTTTTGCCGAACCCTAAGTTGCTTCTCATAATCCCAGATTTCTGCACCTCACACGGGCTGTTGTTTGCCGGCGCCGATAGTTGTCTGCATATGTGGGATCCGTGTATGTAAAATCCTGGACGCCTGTTTTGGCTGTGATGGTGATCTGAACGGATCGAATCTCAGCATTCCCAAGGAGAACAGGACTTCCTCCGCTGTTGGTGTCAACAACTCCGTTAGAATCAGTGTCCGTTAGAACATTTCCATATAGATCCAGATAAACAAAGGTAAGAGCCGAGATGTTTTCCGCCAGAGTTTCAATGGGCGTATTTGCTGCCGGGTCGGTTCTTTTCAGATCCTCGCCCAAAAGAGAGTATGTGATGTCTTCACCCGTATCAATGCCCGCTCCCACGACATCATTTGTGTTCTGATCCTGGTTCAGGTCCATGGTAAACTGTATGGTGCCGCTGCTTGCATTTACGATTCCAGCGCTCGCTTTTTTAGTAGGATCATAGCCGGCCATCCTGATTTTCTTTACCAGTTGCCCCATGGTGAGCCGCAGGTTTTGCTGCATACCGCCGATCTGTTCCTGAAGCGTGAAAGAAGTGTCAAATGATACATAGGCCTTGTATATCCCCCAGGCAGCGATGCTTGAGAGTACCAGCGCAACCATAAGTTCGACCAGTGTGAATCCGTTATTTTTTCTCGTGGTTCTATTTATCATTGTTCGTCGTCCTGAGCCGGGAAGGCCGAAAAAAATGGCCTGGAGTGCAAATCATTTTCATAGGAGGTTGCCGATAAGAGAAAAACTAAAGCCCTCTCCGCCATCCACATGTCCGTCCGCAACGGATACGGCCGGGGCAGTTATGTCCGTAACTATCCATACATCGTTACTAGCGAGATCCTCGTTGATATCTCCCAGGGCAATAATTTTGAAGCTGGCGGTGGCTGTTCCGGCCACAGAGAACGTATAAAAAGAGTTGTCAAAATGTGTGTTGGAATAGTTCCCCAAAGCGCCGATGGAGGTCGCATATACGTCATTTAAGGCCAGGAATTGTTCCTGGGCTCTTTTTATTTCCAGCAGGATTTCAACGCCTTCCTGCTGCCTGAGACGACAGATGTGATTAAAATAGGCTGGAATACTCACTGCGCATAAAATGCCGATAATGGCAAGCACAACCATAAGCTCAACTAACGAAAATCCATAATTTTTAGAAACAACGCGGTTTTTTTTCAAGAGTTTACCCCCACAAAAAATCAAACATTATTGGATCCAGCTGCTTCCGTCCCATACCAGGATCTGTATTCTGCCTAATTTGTTGAGATCAACCGCATACGGGCCTGTCTGCATGTCGGATGGAGCGCCGGGATTATCAGGAAGACAGATATATATGGTTCCGGCTTCGTTGCATGCACCGTTTGCCTGCATGACCAAGACATTGTTGATGGTGGAAAAAGTCACGCCATCCCCTGCGTAAGGGGTCGAATTATCGATAAAATCAGTTGCACCGCCAGGGTAAGTGCTTTTATGAAAAAGCATGTCATAAGGCAAAGGAAATTCTTTTATTAAGTCATTTGTATCATTACAAGTTAAGGAAGAATCACTGTCAATACAAATTTTGTATCCATTGTCATGTTCGTATATATCTCCGTCGCCGTCAAGATCCTCTGTAAACTCAATCAGAACATCCTGGTTGCGGTTGACCGCCTCCGTTCTTGCCAGGTTAATGTCAGTCCTTACAGAAAAAGTACATCCTTTTAACCTGGATTTTGCGCCTGTAAATTCTCTGATTATCGCGGTCGCCATTATTCCAATGATGACCATTACCACGAGAAGTTCAATCAGTGAAAATCCGTCAGGCCCGGTAGTCCGGTTGCGGCTGGATAAAAATCGGTTTTTCATATAACTCCGGTTAATCTATTCATGGCATGCAGTGTTACATGCTGTGTAAAAAGAGTATTTGCAAAAAAAATACCAAATGAATTGCCCTGATGCGACAAATGTGATTCATTTGCGGGAATCAGCCCGGTAGATGCCGGATAAAATAATCGTTCACTTTATTATACGACCATTTTATCTGGTTACATATTCAAAAAAGTTTATTTTTTTAAAACTCCGTTAATGAATTTTAATGATTTGTATTGTGGACTTTCCTGGTTCATAATAATAATTATTTGAATATTATTATAAAATTGTCAGTAATATTCTAACCCAGATAAACTGGAATTTTTTAAAGGTCCTG
>JAIWHJ010000001.1:0-21874 GCA_048629695.1 Promethearchaeota archaeon | reverse complement strand
GAGCTTATGAAAATGCATCCGGACTTTTAAAGAAGTTTTTTGGTGTAAAACTTTCAATTTCAGCTTCGGAAACTATTTCCAGTGAAAGTTCAGATCGTTATGAGGATTATTATGATCTAAAAAACAGCCTTCCAAAGCTGGAAAGCGAAGAAGATTATGTTGTAGTTAGCTTTGATGGCAAAGGCGTACCGATGATTAAGGCAGAAGCAGCTAAAATTGTAGCAAGACAGGGTAAAGGAGAAAAAAAACAGAAAAAGAAAGAAGCGTTGGTGGGAGTTAAATATGAAGTTAATGCTAATATCCGAACTGCTGAAGAAGTTGCTACTAACCTAGTATATCCTGAAAAAAAGGAAGATAACAATGAAACCGGCAAACCAGCAAAAGCCCAGAATATCAGATACATAGCCAGCGTTGAGAAGTCAAAGAGAAAAGTGATGGAGGAAATCCATGAAGAAGTAAAAGATGAAAACTTCAGTAATAGACCATTAGTTTGTGTAATGGATGGAGCATTGCACTTGTGGAATCTGTTTAAAGATGTTTTTAAAAACATAAATAATAAAGTTTTAGTTTTAGATATTATTCATATTCTGGAATATATTTGGATTATTGCCCATATAAAGTATAAAGAAGGAAGTGATGATGGCAAAGAATATGTATATAAAAAATTATTACTTATACTACAAGGAAAAGTTGCTTCGTATATTATGGAGCTACAGAGAGAAATGTTGAGCGGCGGGTGGGAAAAGACCCAATGTGATAAATTTTTAAAAGTAATAACCTATTTGAAGAATCATAAAGAATATATGAAATATGATCACTATCTATCCGAAGGTTATCCAATTGGTTCAGGTGTTGTCGAATCGGCTTGCAGTCACGTAGTTAAAGATAGAATGGAAATATCAGGCGCTCGGTGGGGAATTAACGGGTCAGATTCAATTCTGAAGTTACGCTCAGTGGCAAAAAGTAAGGATTGGGATGAATATTGGGAATTTTTCACAGCACAGGCTAAGAATAATATATTTTTTTCTAATGAACATAACCTGATGAATGTACAGGAAAAAATGGTTGCTTAATTTTGGTTACACTCGCAAGATTTAAACCATCCTTCGTTTCAGGTACAACAATTTGGTGATGGTTTGGCAGACAATAAGCCCAGGTCTCAACATGAAACTTCATGCACCATTCCGACATTAACTATAAATAGGATTGGTAATCTTTACCAAACTAAAGTTCCGAAAAGGGCATAGAATCTACCCGTTTCAAAATTCCGCAAAAATCAGGAAAAATGAAGGTGAATTAATAACACCCAAACTAGTAAATATTGTTATTTCAAGCAGTTACATAAAATGTTAAAAAGTAAAACACGTAGCAATTTCTTTGAATGTCCATTTCAAAATATTAATTATTTCAATGTGTTGCATCTTCGACTTGGTAAAATTCGTTGCGCAAGCGTTATAATTTGAGGATGCATAAACATGCGCCAACCAGTGGATAGGCTATATTTCATGCGGGTTTAGACTCATTACATGCCATTAGAAAAACGTAAATTTTTTTCACGTTTTTGATTTACAAAGCTAAGGAACGGGGACGAAATAAATTTCGTCCCCGTTCCTAAGCTTGTTGACCTTTCAGACTATCACCCGAACGTTACTTAATTCCTTGGGGACGTTTATATTGAAATCCCTCACAAATTTGTCATAGAGAATCTGTGTGGAGAGTATTCCCACAAATGCCATATTCTCACGGAATCCCTGGCGGTTTCTTTTCCGGCATTTTGCCATCAGTTGTGATACGGCTGCAGGCTTGAAGAAACCGGCTTGTTTCAGCAAGTCTTCAGACATGTAGTGATCCAGATATTCCGGTGTGCTTTGGCCGAAAAAACTCAAAATGTCAGGCGCCATATATGGTTGTTTCTTCCGTTCAACTATTGACCCCGGCAGAATATCTTTCATACATTGCTTAAGGATATGTTTTTCTCTCAAAACCTTCATTCTGCAATGCGGTGGAATTGTACATGCAAACTCCACGACCCGGTGGTCCAGAAAAGGAAATCGTCCTTCAACCGAATTGGCCATGGCCATTCTGTCTCCTTGAGAAGACAATAGATAATTACAGAGAAGCAACCTGGTCTCCAGGTACTGGGCTCGTGAAAAAGAATCCAGGCCTTCCAGTTTCCCGCCGATTCGAGCCGTCAGTCTGTCGACAGGATCGCTGTTCAGGCTGTTTTTCATATTATCCGTCAGGAATACGTGTGTACGTAATGTAGTCTTCCATCTTGGCCGGTGGGAATGAAAAAGGTCGGATTCAACGTCAATTTCCGTATCAAAAAATTTCTTTGCGTATTCCGCAGACCGGGTCGGGGAAAGGGCAAGATAAGGGTAAAGCCGTTTCAGCAAATAGGGCCGGAACTTGGAATCAAGATTTTGCCTGATAAATGCCCTGATCTTTGCCTCTTTAAAAATATCATACCCGCCCAGTATTTCGTCGGCGCCCTCGCCTGTCAGCACAACCTTATAATTATTTTGCCTGACCAAACCGGAAAGGAGAAAAAGCGGCGTAGGCGCGGTCCTTAACACCGGCGTCTCCGTGTGCCATACCACATCCGGGAAGGCCAGGGCAATCCGTTCATACGTGCAGTCAACCGTATGGTGGTCTGTCTGCAGGTAATCTACAACCCGGGATTGCTCCTCCCTTTCGTCAAAGACCTTGTCCGAAAATGTGACGGAAAAGGTCTTGAGAGGATTTTCAGTATAATGATGGATCAAGGAAGTAATAGCGGATGAATCAAGGCCGCCGCTGAGATAGGCCCCGACAGGGACATCAGCGCGGAGCCTGAGGCGTACTGAATCAATCAGCAGTTCACGGAGTTCATGGCCGAGTTGTTCCTCGGTTTTCCCGTCCTGACATTCAGAATACCGGGAGAATTGCACGTCCCAATATTCCTGTTCATAAAAAACGCCATTCCGGTCTATTGTGGCCCAATGCCCAGGCCCCAGCTGCTTTATTCCACTGAAAACCGTCTCATTGCCGCCAGGCATCCAGAATGTGAAAATCTCGGAAAGCACCCTGGGGTCGATTTCCCTTGGAATAGACGGATCACCTGAAAAAATGGATTTTATTTCCGACCCGAAATAGAGGCTCTGGTTATGAAAGGTGAAAAACAGGGGACGGATTCCCATCCGGTCCCTGGCAAGAAAAAGCGATTTTTCCCTGGAATCGTAAATTGCAATGGCGAACTGACCATTTAATTCATCCAGGCATTTCTCACGCTTTTCTTCATAAAGATGGATAATGACTTCCGTGTCCGAATCGGTATAAAACTTATGGCCGCGCCTTTCAAGTTCAGGACGCAATTCCCGGTAATTAAAGATCTCTCCGTTAAAGATAATCCACAGAGATTTGTCTTCATTATGAATCGGCTGCCAGCCTCCTTCAAGATCAATAATGCTTAACCGGGCATGGGCAAGGCCGACCTGTTCGTTCCTGAAAAAACCATATCCGTCAGGCCCCCTGTGGGTGACCGGATATATCATCTTTTCCAGGGTTCTGCGATCAAACGGAGTTTGACCGCCATAATGAAATATTCCTGCTATTCCGCACATAGTTTTTTTTATGAAACAGATGGGTATAAATATTTCCTCATCCCTTGATCACCGCCAGGGGATGCAGTTCCACCAAAACCTCGACAAGGTCCAGTTGATTGTCAATGACCTCATCAATGTCCTTATAGGCCCCGGCGGCCTCATCCAGATCCCGCTGACTGCGGACGGCATGAATGATGCCCTTGTCATTCAGCCGTTTCTGCTCCGTGGCCAGATCAAGCCGGCGCTGGGCCATTTTGCGCCCCATCCTGCGACCGGCGCCGTGGGAGCAGGACTCAAAGCTCTCACTGTTCCCCAGGCCCCTGACAATGTAACTCGGGGTCCCCTGCGATCCCGGGATGATGCCTATCTCGCCTTCCCGTGCCCTGGTCGCCCCTTTGCGGTGCACCATCGCATCCTTGCCGAAATGTTTTTCCATAGCGGCATAGTTATGGGCAATGTTGATAAGGGGATCAAATGATATCGGCCCGGCAACCAGCAACATAGCATCCTTTATCCGTTCCATCATCAGTTTGCGGTTAGCCAGGGCAAAATCGACACAATATTGCATCTCCTCCAGATAGCTGCGACCGGCTTCGCTGTCCAGGGGCAGAAAGGCAAGCTGCCACTTCTTCGGTATCCCGGAGCCCTGGCGGCTGTTAAGGTCAATGGCCAGGCGGTTGTAATAATTGGCCACCTTGAAGCCGAGATTGCGGCTGCCGGAGTGAATCATGAGCCAGATATGACCATCATTCCCTTTCTGGATCTCGATAAAATGGTTGCCGCCCCCCAGGGTTCCAAGCTGGGTCAGGGCGCTGTTATACTGGTGGGAAACAATAGGAAATTCTCCAAGGGGAATGCCGCCGGTTTTCGGCATCAGGGACGACTCCTGTTTTCTTTTATGATGCTTGAACCCTAAAGGAACGGTGCGACGAATCTCCCGCATGGCCCCTTTGATCTGTTCTGTGGAGATTTCGGTAAGAGAGGTCCGCACCGCGCACATGCCGCAGCCGATATCCACACCCACCGCGTTGGGGATAATCACACCCACTGTTGCCATAACCCCGCCGATAGGCATCCCGTAACCCAGGTGGGCGTCCGGCATAACCGCCACATGCTGATGCACAAAGGGCAGATTGGCCATATTCCTGGCCTGGTCCATGGTTTCCGGCTCAATATCATCAAGCCAGAGCTTGATCGGGGTCTTCTCTGTGGTAATAATTTGTCGCATGGTATTACCTATGCAGTATGGAGAAACGAAAATTTTTTATAATTTATTGAAATTGTTGATCCAGTGTAATGGACATTGTCATTCCGCAAAGGCGGGAGGTAGCGAAGACCCCGATCCATTTTTCGTAACATGCTGGAATTATTCCGAATTCCCGCCTTCGCGGAAATGATATTCAAACTCTTAACTGTCAAATTATTATACTCTTTAGTAGAGTAATCTGTCAAAGATACGGATATAAATAAAAAAAATATTGACAACCTGCCGAAATCACGTAAGATTTATTTATCAAATGTTGATTTCAAGTTTATTCTACACATACACGGAAAAAATAATGATACGAAAATATTTTTTAATTGTAATGGTAATATTGACAGGCATTGTATTAAGTGGTTGCGCAAAGCAGACTGTACAACCTGTGGCGGAAAAAAACGAGCCTGGGCCTGTTGAAACCATCTGCCCGGATGTACGGATGGATCAATGCGTGCAGATACCTACGGAACATTTTATCAAAAAAGTAGACAATTTCATGATTATTTTTGACCCCTCCGCTTCAATGTTTGAAGACTACTGCAACGGAGAGACCAAATTCAATTTTGCAAAAGAGATTGCCGGATGCCTTAACCGGACCATTCCTGATTTTGAGCTGAAAGGCGCTCTCAGGACCTTTGGCGCTCCTGTATACACGGCCATCGACTACGGGATCGAGGTCTATTTAAAGGAAGACCTTGCTCATGCCCTGAAGGGAATCAAATCCGCGGACGGAGCAAGTCCTCTCGATTTTGCCATCAGGGCGGCCGGCAAAGACTGGAATTCCGAGCAAGGCAAGATCGCCCTTATCATAATCAGTGACGGTGTTGACATGGACATTGATCCTGTACTGGCTGCTGAGGAAATCAAAAAGCAATACGGTGAAAATATTTGTATATATACCATTTTAATAGGCAAAGATCATAAAGGCCGGAACATCCTGTCCCAAGTGGCAGAGGCAGGTGAATGCGGATTTATGGTAGATGGCGTGGATCTGGCGCCTCAGGCGGGAATGGAGGATTTTGTAAGAAAAATATTCCTGGCCCGTCCGGATGTTGACGAACCGGAGGTTGACGAAAAAGAATGTCACAAACTCATAATCCCGGCCAACGTCCTGTTTGACTTTGACAAAAGTGTTATCAAGCGGGAAGGGTATCAAGCGCTTAACGAAATCGCAGAGATATTAAAAATGGATCCGAGCCTGTCCCTGGAAATCCACGGTCACACCGACTACATGGGAACTGAAAAATACAACGACGTGCTGTCAGACAATCGGTCAAAGGCCGGGAAACAATACCTGGTGGATAAAGGCATAGAGGCTCACAGGATATCCGTAATGGGCTTTGGGGAACTGCAGCCTGTTTCAACAAACCAGACAGATAGCGGCCGCGCCTTAAACCGCAGGATTGAATTCAGATTTGTCCGCTGATAATGCGTAGAAGGTTTTTAGCTGATACAGGTTTGAAAGATAAACTCTCATACTAAACAATTTATCAGCCATGTACACGGATTATTACGGCCTCAACAGCAGACCGTTTGAAAACACCCCGGATCCCCGGTTTCTCTTTCTGTCCACGCAGCATAGAGAGGTGCTTTCTTCCTTAATTTACGGCATCAATTCCGCCAAAGGCTTTATCCTGGTAGCCGGTGACATCGGCACCGGCAAAACGACCCTCCTGCACTGCCTTTTCAGGGAAATCAGCTCATCCCATATAATTATAAATATCATCAATCCCCGTGCTGTTTTTAATGATCTGGTCTTGAGCCTCTCCAAAAAACTGGGAGTGGAATCTCAAGGAAAAGACGCTCTTGAAAGATCAGACGCACTTAAAAGGGCACTTGAAGAACAGGACAATGCAGGCAAACGCGTCATACTGATTATTGATGAGGCGCATCTGCTTTCCGATGAATCTCTTGAGGATATCAGGCTTCTTTCCAACCTGGAAACCGACCGGAGAAAACTCATCCAGATCATTCTGGCCGGGCAGAATGAAATACACAAAACACTTGCCAGGGACTCACAGAAACCGCTTAAACAACGAATTATACTTAACCGGCAGCTTGAACCCCTGGACGGAAAAGAGACGGAGGAATACATAAGACACCGTCTGAAAGTGGCTGGAGATGACGGAAACCTTTTTTCCGCGCAGGCCCTGAACCTGATAAAAAAGAAGAGCCGGGGAACGCCCAGAGTCATCAACCAGATCTGCGACAACGCTCTACTCATCGGTTATGCAACGGAAGCCCGAACAATCGGTGCAAAGATAATCAAGGAAGTCATTAAGGACATGGAATCCGGCCATTCGCTGCCCTGGTACGGACCTATATCAGCTTTTTTTATGCCGCGTTGGACCGGAGCAGCGGCAGGAATCTGTCTTCTCACCCTCTCGGCAGCCTGGTTCCTTATGGCAAACCCATCGGAACCGCTGCGGGAACCTGATCCGGCGAAAATCAAGGCAAAGAGCCGGGAAGAAGTAATCACAGATGGACAAAACAACCTGGTTCGGATGCATGAAGAAAAAAAGCTCCAGTATGAAGAGGTCGTTTATACAGTACCGATAAATAGCGCCGAGCAGGACATAGATTTGGCGTTGGATCAAGAATCTCATGATTCAAGCCTGATATCTTTTTTACTTTCAGACAATGAGACCTATATAGATCAACATCATGGTGGCCTTGTTGAAACGGTTGGGGAAACACGCCGGATCGGGATCATGACCGAACGTGTCAAGATGACCGGGATTTACTTAAAAAAACCAGGGAAAGTGGTTAATGAAAATATAGGAGACACAAACAGCAAGACCCGGAAGATCCAGCCCAATGAGTGGCTCACGACCATAGCACGAAATGAATACGGAATTGAAACAGATACAATAATTGACTTTATCCACATGGCAAACCCCGGGATAAAAAATGTAAATTGTATTTACGCGGGTCAAAAAATAATTCTGCCGGAGATCAAGAGAGATGACCTGATTGTAAGTGGAGCGGAGGGCGCTTATCACATCCACTACGCCTCTTTTTACAACTTCTTCGAGGCACGGCATGCTGCCGGGGAACTGCTTAAGGAGGGATTGGAGGCATTTGTCATTCCATCACACAGGAACGAAAATATAACCTATCAGGTATATGTCGGAATATTTTCAAACCGTGATGCAGAGCAGCAGCACAATTACACAATATTGAATTGAAATATATCTCTTTTCTTGACAACAAATAATCGCATCATGTAATCTTGTAATATTATTAAGAAAAAATATGAGGCCAAAATGAATATATCCATCAGGAAAATTATGTTGATACCGTTCCTCTGCATGTTCTGCATCTCATGCGCCGGACTGCCTGAAGTGATGATTACAGAGGATACCGTCTACGACATCCCGTATCCCAAGGTGGAGCATGAATATCTTTTGGGCCCCGGGGATGTGCTTGAAATCATATATCATTACAGTCCACAACCGGACGCGGGAGAATACCATCTCGCTGTTGGAGACGTTATCAAGGTTGAGTTCTCGTACCACAAGGATATCACCAGAACACTGACCGTGCGGCCGGACGGAAATATTGCCCTGCCGCGGAAAGGAGACGTAAAGGTTATCGGCCTGACTCCCACGCAGGTAAAAGAGAAACTCACCAAACTCTTCAGCAATGATTTCAAAGATCCGCTCATTACAATCACAATGATCCAGTACAACCGGGCAATCGACCATCTGAAAAAAGCCATTACAACCGCCCCCCGAGGTCAGAGTAAACTCACAACAATCCGGCCGGACGGCTACATTTCATTCCCCATAATCGAAGATATCAAAGCAGCGAGGCTGACTCTTCCCAAGCTGAGACATATTGCCTCAAAGGAATACAGCAAATTGATAGACCATCTCACCATATCGCTGATCTTGAAAACCATGAAGGCGAATCTGGTCTATGTAACAGGTGAGGTGGAAAATCCTAACGTCTACCTGATGGACGGACCGACAACAGTCGTCCAGAGCCTGGCAATCGCTGGGGGGGTCAAGGACACAGCCCAAAAAAAGACAATACTGGTTATCAGCCGGGATAAAGACAGAAAGCCATGGGGCAGACTCGTTAACCTGAAAAATATTATTCGAGAGGGTAACATAAGCCATGATATAACTCTGAATCAATATGACATCGTTTATGTTCCGAAATCCGCGATTGCCAGGGCTGATCTCTGGGTAGAGCAGTACATAAATCGGATAATTCCGGAATTTATCTCCGCAAACTATAATCTGGGGGGCACCCTTATAAATAATGATCCGGTTATCACTCACAACAGGTAAGTTATTTATTTCCACATCCCTTATTACAATCGAACTTGGAGACCTTAAATGGCTTTGACTGGAATAAACTCGACACGTGATTTTTTCAGGATATGGTTTTTCTGGAAAAAACAGGCTATGCTTATCTTTTTGTTAATTGTAGGCGTGGTGATGTTCTATGCATATACATGCACGCCTGAATATGAAAGCAATGCCAAGGTCTTGCTTCTTCCCAAAACCAATGAAGGAGAAGTCATCTCTACAGGCATTGATGAAAAGCGAATCGCTCCTATTACCAACAAAGATCTTTATACTGAAATGGAGTTAATCGGCAGTGACGCGGTATTACGCGAGACTGCCGGTCATTTTACCCAACAAAAGGGCCTGGGACTTCATGCACGGGATAGGGCCTGGTATTACTCCATTCTTGATTACGTTAAAAAGGCGTTTCAAAAAATCCTGGTACTGTTAAAATTGAAGGAAAAGACTTTGTCTCCTTTTGACGCAGATGTCAAATTACTGAAAAATTCGCTTAATGTAAATGCAGGGGCTGAATCCAACATAATTGATGTAACCCTAAGGGCCGAAAACCAGGAAGCCGTTGCAAACGTCCTGAATACCTTGCTTGGCATATATGTAAAGCATCGGCATGAAGTCTTCAGCAAGGAAGAGGGAATGCAGTTTTATTATGACAACACGGCAAATTATCGCGTTAAGCTCCAACAGGCGGAAGAGAATCTTAAAAAATTGCAGAAGAACTGGAATATTGTAAACCTGGGAGCTCAGAATCAGGCCAATATTGCCCTTATGACCAAACTCAACGAGCAACTGAAATATATTGAAATATCATACGACGAAGGTATGAGTAGAATAAAAATTCTAAAGAAAGGATTATCGGAAAACCAAAACGAAGTTCTGGTCACAAAGGAAATGAGGGACATTCCAGCCATTGTTGAACTGGAAAAGGGCATCGTCCCGTTGCTGATCAGGCGGAGTGAAATCAGCAAGACCTTTACAGCATCAAGCAGGGAATATCAGCAGATTACCGAACAGATCCTGATGATCCGCGGAGAGATAAGAAGGGAAATCAAAAAGGCATTGATGACCGATGAACTGGAACTGGAAAGCCTGAGGATGAAAAAACTGTCTCTTGAAGAAAAAATTGCCGGGCTCCGGCAGGAGGCCAGTGATCTGAATCAGAAAGAGAGAAAATTAGACGAACTGAAAAGACTGGTTGAACTGCATAAAGACAACTACATGCTTTATGCTGCAAAGACAGAGGACGCCAAGGTCTATTCCCAACGGACAAAGCGGAATCTCGCTAACGTCAACATCGCGGATCGGGCTGAAGTCCCGGTGACGCCGGTATTCCCCAACCGACTCTTCATGCTCGTCCTGGCCATTTTCTTCGGCACCTTTGCAACATCTTGCACACCTTTTATTTTGGAGTCTCTGGACAACAAATTAAAAACCGCCGAGGATGTCGAAAAGTTGTTGTCATTGCCGGTTGTCTGCAACTTCCCCGAGGTTTAAATTGATTAGCTAATGGAGATATTCCCAAATGGCAAAAACCTATGAAGCATTGGCGAAAAGCGCACACTCTTCACATGAAGATCATGTGCCCGCGCACACCCTTTCGGACTGGCGTTTTCTGGATCTGAAAAACGCCCGGCAAAAAGGTGATCTGGAAAAAAAGATTGCCTTTTGCATGCAGAAAAACGGCGCAAAAATCTTTAATTTTACAAGCAGCCGATCAAAAGAGGGCGTTTCAACCATTGTCGCAAATCTTGCCAAGTATATGGCGGTCAAAAAGAAAGAGAAGAAAATTTTACTAATTGATTCCAATCTCCATACGCCGGTTCAACATATAGCCTTTGATAATCCGAGGCGGCCGGGACTGAATGATGTGCTTTCCGGTAATACTCTCTTATCCGAGGCCATTCAGACTGTCAAGACATACAAATTTCATCTGCTTCCCTGCGGAAATCCCCGGTCTGATTCAGCAGGAGATATTGAACAGGAAAAATTTTATGAAATAATCTCGGGAATACGAGAGCAGTATGATTATGTCCTTATTGACTCGGCTCCCTTGTTAATTTCCGCAGATTCCCTCTCAACAGCACTCTCAGCAGACGTGACCTTCCTCATCGTCCAGTCGCTCAAAGTTCAAAAAGAAGTTGCAGAGAAGGCAAAACTGCTGCTGCAAGACAATGAATGTCATATTGGCGGTGTCATCCTTAATCGCATTAAACAAGTGATTCCGGGCTGGATGTATAAAAATATTTAGTGCCTTAGTGGTAATTTTCTTGTTTTTTGTGGCAGAAAAATTCCGCGCTCATATGTGACGCCTGCGGTGCCCCATGTTTTAAGGCACTTATCCAGGACCTTTAAAAATTTCCAGTTTATCTGGGTTAGTGCCTTTCTCAATGCATCCATGGAAAAGCGTATCGATTAATTGATAATACTGTCAGTCCGAACCGAACCCGATTCAGCTCAAACTGCTTCAGCTCAAACTGCAAGCCTGAACATGCCTGATATGCAGGTGAATCAAATAGGTTATGGAAGAACTTGTATTTCATATCGGTCTTCATAAAACAGGAACGACATGGTTACAGAGAGGCCTGTTTATAGAGCACCCCGACATTCATTTAGTTACTGATTATCGTAATCCTTGGGATGATGCTTTTCTCAAATATTTGATTGGGACAACAGATAGAAAATTCGACATCTCGCATTGCAGGAAAATTCTACAGAAAAAATTAACAGATAATCAACCTGACTCAAAGAGGATTTATCTGGTATCTGCCGAACGGCTTTCCGGGCATCCTTACTCCGGGGGTTATGACACCTTTAAGCTATCCGATCGTATTCATTCATGCTTTCCTGAATCTCGAATTATATTTACCATCAGAAATCAAGTGGACATGATATTGTCGGTGTATAAACAACTCGTTCAGGAAGGATACAGGGGGACCTTGTCTGAATTGATCAGAAGCAAACACTGGAAAGGTGTTGCATTTACTTTAGACATGTATGAGTATGACTTAATTATTGAAAAGTATCACTCTCTTTTTTCATCAGACAGAGTGCTCGTATTGCTGTACGAGGACCTTAAAAAGGATCCTGTCCGGTTTTTGCAAATGATTACAAATTTTATGGATATTTCTCCCTTTGTTCCTTCCAGCTTAACAAACATTACACATAAGAGCGTAAAAGATTTTGATATTGTGATTATGAGGATTCTCAATCATTTTCAAAAGTCGGAATTGAATCCATTTCCCGTATTGAAACTTAATCAAAAACCGGTAAAGGTCTTGCGATATATTCTTGCATTATTACCTGACAGGATAACTATATTGAACAAGGAGGACCGGAATCACATTATGGAATATTTCAAAAAGCCCAATCTTCGGCTTAAAAAATTCTTGAATTACGATTTGTCGGAATACGTATATTAAAGGTAATGGAAGAACCATCGAATGATATACAAAAAATCGGCAGCGGCGGCATCACAATCTTTGCAGGCCACTTCTGTGCTATGGCCCTGCAGTTTGTGATCGGCATTATAGTCGTAAGATCCGTAACCCGGTACGAGTACGGGTTAATTTCACTGGCAAACACATTTACTACCATGTTGGTCATTCTCTCCGTTCTGGGCCTGGGCGCCGGGGCGCCTAAGTTAATCGCCCAATATCGCAAACACGATAAACACTCTACTGTGAACCATATCATGGGAACCTCGGTGTATATTGTGGCCGTTGTCAGTCTATTGTTAAGTCTTCTTTTTTATTCTACATCTTCTTTTCCAGCGTCTCTGTTTAACAAACCGGATCTTGAAGCCGTCCTGAAAGTCTTTATACTGATGGTGCCGCCGCTCTCTATAATGACAATTATAACGGCAATTTTTCGCGGCATTGAAAGCGCTTATCCCAAGGTCCTGTTTCAAGACATATCCTTAAATCTGGCGAGATTACTGCTATTTCTAAACATATTAATATTTAGTTTAGGTTTTTATTTTGTGATATGGGGATATGTTTTTTCCGCATGGCTTGTCTTTTTTTCATACGCAATATATGCGGTGAATAAACTCTCTTCTTACAAGCCACGCCCTTTTAATATGCAAATCGCAAAAAAAATAGTAGTGTTTTCCTTTCCGTTATTGGGAATGGTCATGCTCAACAACCTGGTCGGATGGATGGGAACATTATCCGTAGGCTATTTCAGCACGTCGGCGGAGGTAAGCCTCTACAGCGCTCCCCACAGACTGGCGGCAGTCATCAACGTCCCTCTGACCGCATTGGTATTTCTCTATCTCCCTATAGCAACTCAACTATCAGAGCGGTCATCACACAAAGACCTCAATAAACTGTACAACACTACCGGCAAATGGGCATTTCTCATGGCCCTGCCGCTTTTACTCTATTTTGTGCTTGACGCGGATTTCATTGTCACAAGATTATTTGGAGATGAATACAGTAATTCCGCCAACGTACTGCGTGTTCTTTCCGCCGGATATCTCATCCATACAATATTAGGTCCAAACTTAATGACTCTGGTCTCTTTCGGGAAAACATATTCCGTGCTTACCGGCACAATATTAGCAACCATCACGGCCATTGCCTTCTGCCTTATCTTGGTGCCACGCTACGGAGCGCTGGGAGCGGCTTATGGAATGGCGGCGGCTAAAATCATTTCCAACGTATTCGCGTCAACCATTTTATATAAACAATCAGGCATACATCCTTTCAATTGGCAATATACAAAAATTATTTTGTTCTTTATATTTTTGGGAAGTTTTATCTATTTTCTTACAACTACGGGTTCATGCGCTAATTGGCCTTTCCACTTAATGCTTCTGCCCATAATAATAAGTTTCACCATTGTTGCGATTCCCTTTTTACGCAGTTTGAATATGGATGACATTGATTTTCTGAAAGGGGGAGAGATGCGAATCAGGGGAAATACGAAATTGTCTGAATGGCTTGCCGGGCGCATCCTGAATTGATCGGAGTCTAAAAAATGTCAATACATATTCTTATGCCTCTTCTGCTTGTGTTTATCACCAACGATTTTTTTAATATAGGACCCTGGTGGCACAAATCCGGCGTCTTTAATATTATGGATGTCGGAAACGCCATTCTCTGGATAAGCCTTGTATTTATTTTCTGTTTTTCAAAAAATAGAAAGATATTATTGAATCCCATGTCAGCGATAATAATTTTTTACTTGTTATTCGTTATTATTCAAATATTACAGGCAAATATGTATTACGGGCAAAGCCTGTTTGACGGCCTTATCGGTGTCAGGCATCAATTCTACTACCTCTCATTTTTCCTTTTTCTTTTATTATTCACAAATAGCCAAAACATTATTAACTTGCTGGATATTTTGGTCATAATTGCTATCGGCGCATTAGTTCTTGGAATAATAAACTATTTCGGGCCCACAATATTGTCTCACAAGTGGGCTGAAGGACAGCCGGCCCGCGCCGGCGTGATGAGGGCCTATGTTCCCGGTATGGATGTAATCGCTTTCTCAACTATCTGGCTGTTTACAAAATGGACCAGTCAAAAAACGGTTCCAAAATGGCAGCAGGGGTCTGCCGTCTTCTTTCTTGCCGGTCATATCTTCAGGCAGACCAGGATGAGAGTCTTTGCAGTTATAGCCACGATTGCGGGCATGCTTATTGTCAGAAAAAAATGGAAAAAAATATTCCTCCTTGTCATTTTAAGTGGCGCCGTCTTTCTAGGATTTGAAGCATACAAGGGAGAAAATATTATTTCCAATCTCTTTGTCTCGGGATATACTGATTTTACGGAGCAGACCGGGACCTGGAAATGGCGCAGCAAGAGAATAAAAACAGATCTGGAGGAATTCAAGAAACACCCTTGGATTGGTGGCGGGGCATCTGCCCTGCGAAGACCGACAACACAAAAAAATACGTTATTACAGGTTAAAACCGCAGATTTGTCATACCATCATGACCTGGGATACACTCATTGGCTGAAATTCTATGGCATCGTAGGAATGGTATGGCTGGGCCTGTTTTTTGGCTATCAGCTATTTATCGGATGGCAATCCTGCAGAAAATGCGATGCACCGGATAGAATCCTCACCGTCTTTGCATTAAGCTACCTAAGTTACGTCATGATATCATATTTGACGCTGGATCATCTTATGATTCCCAGCAGGATCATTTTTCTCACATTCTGTGCCGCTATCCTTGTGATAACAAATAGTCACTCTTGTATTAAAGAAAACAACACCCTGCTCAGCATATCCTAACCCAGATAAACTGGAATTCTTTAAAGGTACTGGACTATTTTCAGTACCCCCTTGAGGGGTATAAGTACCTTTACGAAAATATTTTCTAAGGTACTAAATTACTGCCTTACCGCTAAAAAGCAATTTTTTAACACCTACAACAAGACATAATAAGCATGATATGCCCATATAATCAAGGGGTGAAATTTAGTTTGCTTTTGGGCCTTTTCGTTATTTTGGTGTTAGCCGGCTACACCTTAGTCGGAAGATACGAGGATTCCAAGGTTATAGATCAGGGTCAGGAAGTGAGCCGGCCCAAGATATGTGTTGCTACGGGGCTCCGGTTTGATGAGTACAATCAAGGGAGAATGGTCTTTTCTCTCAAAACCGACAGCCTGAAGATCGTAAGGAAAAAGGCGGGCTTCTTCCGCCTCGGTTTTTGGAAGGTAGCCAGGTTGGAAAACGTTTCCATTGATTTCTATCAGCTAAGCGATAAAAAAAAGCCACGCAACGACGCTGACAAAAGGGTCAATATCGGCACGGGGTTTGACGCTGACGAAATGGTGAATATCGGCACGGGGTTTTCCGACATAGGAAACATATTTTTAAAACACGACAAGTTTAAATTCATGATACCAAAAGGCGTTAAAGGCGTCGAGATTAATAACATAACGATAAACCTGCATAAAGACGGCAAACTGCTGTCGGCGATGTCCAGCGATAAAGCAAAACTCGGTTCTTGTGGCAAGGAATTGGTTTTTGAAGGCAACGTCAGGATGGCCTCCGGTAAAGATAAGCTGTTGGAATGCAGCAAGATCAGCTGGTTGACAGACGCCGGAAAATTCAAAACCACACGACGTTATGTGGCAAGAATAGATAATCGAATTATCAAAGGAACTGGTCTGGAAACGGACTGCCTGCTGGAAAATCTGGAATCTATTGTGAGGGGAAAATGAGAGTTTTTAAGCAAAAGAAGTTCTGTTTTTGGGTTGCGGCCGTATTGTGTGGATGCCTGATCATGATCACTGGACTGCTTTGCCATGACGGTACCGGCAAAGACGCCTTTGCACAAGGCAATATGGCGGAGGATGTCGAGGAAGGGCGGGTTTATCTATGCGCTCATGATATCGTTAACGCTAATATCAGTTTTAAAAAAGCTGTTTCAGATGACCCGGCTGATCCGGAAGCGAACTTTTTTTATTCAGTAACCCGAATATTGGCTCTTGTAAATGACGTTACGTTCAACGATCTTCTTGACAGGTTTGATGTAAGCTCAGAGGGAAGGAACCTGTACGAGTGGACCGCGGATTTTCAAAGGGATATAGAAGGTGATGTTGTGCTCCAGGATGATGCGCCAACCAGTGGCGAGGTACTCGCCTTTTTGAAAGATATCCTCTTGCCCGAAGTGGAGGGGGCCTTGGATAATCTTGGGGTCATTGATGATGAATTCAGCATAATCTTGTCTCCCGAAGAGACCCTGCAGGATGAGAATCTGGAAGTCGATTACGGGGATATTGCTCTTTACAGGTCCGCACTCCACGCACTGAGATTGCTGATCTTGATTTTTGACGCTTATGATCTGGACCTGGATATTGATGATATTGTTCTCGCGATTCAAAATGACGATTTTTCCATTAATTCCGACATTCTTGCTGTCTACGCTGATTTTCTGAAGCTGAAACCTTGTTGCGGCAGTTTTTTTGATGATGACAGAGATGTGGACGGAAGCGACCTGGTGCACTTTATGGATGCCTTCGGGTCTTCCTCCGGAGATGCTGACTACAATCCTGATGCGGATTTTGACAAAAACGGCACGGTGGACGAAAGCGACCTTGGCGCGTTTGCCGCAGAATTCGGGCAAAGGTTGCTGGGAGAGGCAAAAAACGCGGTCAGGAATTCTATCGGCAGTTATTTTGAAGCATCGAAATTTATCAGAAATGAAACCGATTTCCAAGAAGATGATCTGGTTGCCTTTGATCCTGAGGAATTGGAGGATGAGGAAGAATTTATAAATATTCTACTAGACATACAAGATTCACTTAATGGTCCCGCTCTTATTGGTGACAATGAACCTGATAGCCCGTTCACCCTTGATCTCACCCAATTTTTTGATGATCCTATTGACTTAAGGGATATGCTGCCTGGATTTACAAATGATAATGAAATCATCATTTATGAATTTCCCGACTGTTGCTTTCCCGACCCCACCTTTGACGGCATCCTGCCCGATTACAATCAGGATATCTTGATCAACAGGCTTCACCTGCCGGTTAAGATTTCAGGGGAAATCACATGTGGTTATTATAACTCAGGCGAGATTTATGTCACTGCTTTTGATGGGCCTGATCATAAGTATGCCGATATGCATGACTCTGTTTCCTTATCATCCACAGGAGCATACAGCCTTAACGTGGAAACCGTGGAGGATGCGTGGGTTAAAGCCTTCTGGGACAAGGATGGAGATAATATTCTGAGCCCTGGTGATTACTGCGGGGCATATTTTGAAAATCCTGTGCAAGTCATCTCCGAGAATTGTTCCGGGCCTGCCAATATTACTTTTGACCTGTCTGATCAGGTGACAGGAATAAGTGGCACAATAACCAACAACGGACAATCTGTAGCCAATGCCTGGATCTGGATTTCGGCATGGTCAGAAAAATGTTGGCAAGGAGACTGGCTTGGCGATCGTTGCTTTAGTACGGATGAAAATGGTTACTTTGTGGTCAATGATCTGGCACAAACGCCCCTTTACCTGCATGTAGAGATTTGGAGCAGCACGATAGATGTTTATGGTTGGTGGGATGGCAGCGGCGGTATCACAAGTGATTGTAATCAAGCAGCCCCTGTCACTCCGGGTCCCGGGACTGCCGTCGTCAATATTGAAGTCCCCTGAGAATGGGATGCTTTTCCGCTGATACTTTGATTATGTTCTGATCTTTGCTTTGGCCACTGTCGGTTGGGTCTCAACCCAACCTGCCATACTACCGGGCTTCAACATCGATGCGTCGATAGTTCAGCATTGTTCAACAAAAAAGAAAAAGTGATTTTTCAAGACCCATTTTTTTTGACCCCCCATTTTTGCCGGCAAGAGGCATTACCGGTTCTCCAAAAGCTTTAAAACCATCCCACGAAAATCTTGCACGCACTCCAGGTCACTGAGAAAATCATACAGTTGACTGTAATCGACATCCCAGTACATATGAGCAATCACATTACGCAACCCGGCAAGCTCCTTTAACTTGTCAGCCAAAGCAGGGTCCAAAAAACCGAGACTGACCAGCTCCGTGAAACAATCCTTGTATGTTCCCGGCACCTTGCCCCCGCTTTTTGCCGCCACATGAAAACATATATCAATTGCCGCCATGCCAAGACGATAAAACAGGTCCTCCAATGCGAATCTGTCCCGAGAAGAAAGCACGACAGCCTTCTCAAGCTGCCTTAGATTTACCAATTCAGCTAAAGCCTCATCAAGAATACCCAGAAGCCGCAGGATCTTATCACGATTTAATCCCGAAACGTTCCTCATAAAATCTCTCCAGTCTTGGCCTGAAATCCTGCTCGTTTATCCAGGCGTGAAAATAAAAATTATCCAGCAATTCAGGTGCCTTGTTAAGTATCGGCACACCTTCACGGATAACAGCAGCGCATAATGGAACATTTTTTATTGTCATCGGAATAATATCAAATGAAAAACCGACTTCTCTCATAAGAATCTCAGCCAGCCGGTCTTCCCGGCAGGGAGGCTCTTGCCCGCCGCTCTGCGCCACACAAAGGTCAATATCATGAAAGACTTCATCTTTCACAAAAGAACCAAACAGGATAGCGGCTGTGCAGTTTTCCCGCTCAAGCACGGAAATTATCCCGGAAATTATTTTTTTCTTCTCTTCAGGAGAAGCCTGAAATATTCCCTTCATGTCACGTTTAGCCCTCGTTCCCAGGCTCCGCCTGGGAATGCATGCCTTAAGGCTCTGCCTTTTTTTTTAAAACCAGTCAATGGTGCATGGAATGGACCCTACCGGGCTTACTCTCCCGCCTCAATTATTAGTTTTTTCACAAGTTCAGAATGATATCGCAACCCATATTTACGCATATTCTCAACGTTATCGGTGAATGAAGAAATCAGTTGCTTACGTTTGGCATTCAACAGGATGCCTAAAGTGCCAATGACGGATAGTCCCATGTATTCCGCGATATTCCTACCAATTTTTTCATCAATAATGACTAATTGTGCGGCCATTTTTTAAGCCATATGCAAAGTATATTTTTCACCTTTGTCAAGCTCAAGCAGAAAGCGATTATTTGTGCACAGATCAGAATCAACAATTTGCACCCATGATAGATTGGAAAAATCAGGCACAACTATTGGCCCTCCAACGGAACACTCTGCCACTACCTCCGGGACAACATTTATTTTTCCAAATAAAGTCGGCAAAAGGTCAAGTTTATCAATGGATGACAGCGCAATAAACGGAGTTGTGTCGCAAAAAACAATCATAGTTGCCCTGTTTCTCTACGAAAATCATCCTTCGAATCTTCCAGCAAACTTGCACCATCCTCCATTGCCTTTATTAAAAAATTCACCCGTGGAAGATCTAACCATTTAGCTGCCATCCCGGAAGATATTTTTCCTTTTTTAAATAAATTTATTGCCACTTCCAATTTCAACATGCCTGCAAAATTATCCGCATTCATGTGAAGCCCAAGAAGCAGTTCCTCCGGACATTTAAAACCAACCCCGAAGATGTGAATTTACAAGAGGTAATATGGGACAAATAAGACATTAACATTACCGGTTGTTCTCCGGTCAAGAAGATCCCTTGTTGTGATAAGAGCGGTTGCACATTGTTTCTTGTCCGCAAAGGTCAAAATGGTTTTCAGTTCCTTGTCTTTGATTCGATTGCTGAACTTCACCTCTATTGGCAGGAGGTCTTGTTTTTCATCGGTCAATCGGCCTAGGAAATCAATCTCTTTTTCCCCTTTCCGCCAGAGAAAAATTTTATAAAACCGTTGTTTAAGACGCTGCCAGACGAAGGTTTCAATTAATTTGCCGAATATTTCGGGCGCCTTATCATAATAGTCCGGCTGATAATTGTTAACAGCGGCAATAAAGTTCACTGACGTGGCATATGCTTTTTTCAGGAGACGCCCTTTTTTTATCTCGCTTCGCGTATATTGGTATAACACATCGACCAGGAACCCTTCCCGAAGATAGGAAAGATATTTTTCAGCGGTCGTTTTGGCAAGCCCCAGATCACCGCCAATATTTTTTATCTCAAAAATCAAGCTGCTATTGGTAAGCAGATGATGTGCCATGGCTTTAAAGGCCTGCACTTTTTCAATACCGTAATGATGTGGTATATCCTGTTCGAGAATTTTACCAAGCACCGCTTCTCTGATGTAATCGTAGGCAAATTTGATGTCTTCATTGTGGAGGGCTGCAATTTCCGGAAACTGGCCGTAACAGAGATAGGCAGGCAGGCTGGTCTGCAATGCCGGGCCGTGCATATAATGGTAATCATACAACTCATCGTATCCTGTCAGACCAAAATCCCAAATCGTATGAACAGGAAGATCCTGACCGGAAATTTTGAGATATTCCTGGTATTCAAGTACGGAAAGGGAATATTCGATAATACGGCCGGCAAGGCTTTCCTTGCTTTTCCCTTTTAGTTTTGTGCTTTGAGATCCGGTAAGGATGAATTTGAGATTTTTATTCTGATCATAGTACCGTTTAACAATATCCTGCCAGTATTCGACATACTGAATTTCATCAAGAAACAGATAAACCTTGTCGGCAATAGCAAAAATTTTTTGCTTAAGCCGTTGTTCAACAAAAGTGGTGATGATAAATTCCAGTGCCTCCGGCGTTTTGTCCACTGCATATTTATCAAAGGAAAAATAGAGAATTTTTTCACCAGGAACTCCGTCTTCAAGCAGGTCGGCGATCAGTTGGCGCTGGATAGAACTTTTACCGGTACGTCGCAGGCCTGTTATCAGAATGGCAAGATCTTTTTTCAGATTTTTTTGTATTCTGTCAAATATATGACGACGTGGCCAATCAGCTTCCATCGGCGCATAATTGGAATCCTGCCACCAGGGATTTTGATCAAGAAGGTTATGATAAGCGATCATGCCTGCACCCCAAAAGATACTCTTCTATCCCTTAATACTACATTTAAGGATAACAGTCAAGGCCGTATCAAGATATTTACGTAAATAGCCCGTTGAAAATTTCACTTTATGTTTTGGTGAGTTTTTGGTGTATAAGGCAGAGCCTTAAGGTATGCATTCCCAGGCGGAGCCTAGGAACGAGGGCACATAACGCCCTACGGGCGAGCTATTGAGCTATTGAGCTTGAGCTGTTGAGCTGTTAAGCTGTTAAGCTAAACAGCTAAAAGCTACGAACCATATATTACAAATTGATTTCTAACAAATGGACAGAAACTTTGTTTTTCCGATACATCAAGATAAGGTATGCATTCCCAGGCGGA